>ONHE01000213.1 GCA_900317545.1 uncultured Prevotella sp.
CAGCAGCGATCAGATTCTTCACACAGTTCTCTGCGCAGTACTTGCCCATATCATCATTGATCCGGCGACCGGATAGGATGATTTGGCTGTGATATCCCATCATCTCAGCTTTATAGGTGAGGTAATAGGGGTCAACTCCGATGCAATGCCCGCCGACGAGACCGGGGTAGAACTTGAGGAAGTTCCACTTAGTGCCTGCCGCCTCAAGGACAGACTTGGTATCAATGCCCATCTTATTGAAGATGATGGACAGCTCATTCATGAAAGCAATATTGATATCGCGCTGGGAGTTCTCGATAACCTTGGCGGCTTCAGCGACCTTGATAGACTCTGCGCGATGCACACCAGCTTCAACGACCAGCTCGTAGACTTTGGCAACGCAATCAAGGGTTTCCTCGTCCATACCGGAAACAATCTTCTTGATAGTTTCCAGACGGTGTACCTTGTCACCGGGGTTAATGCGCTCAGGAGAATAACCGATCTTGAAATCTACACCGCACTTAAGACCGGACTCACGCTCCAGAATAGGAACACAGACATCCTCAGTCACACCGGGATAAACTGTGGACTCGAAAACAACCACGGAACCGGGTGTCAGGTTGCGGCCGAGAATAGTAGAAGCACCTTCCACAGGAGTCAGATCCGGCGTATGGTCATCATTGACTGGAGTCGGCACGGCGACAATGTGGAATTTTGCTTCACGGAGTTTAGTTTCATCCGCAGTAAATTCCACAGTGGTCTTGGAGATCACTTCATTACCAACTTCATGAGTCGGATCAATGCCGTTCTTATACATCTCGATCTTCTTGGCATTCAGATCGAATCCGATAACATTAATCTTCCTGGCGAAAGCCACGGCAATGGGCATGCCAACATAGCCAAGACCTACAAGGGACAGTTTTGCTTCCTTATCAACGAGCTGATCGTAGAGTTTCATTTTCAATTTCTCCTTCTAAAAGACTTTTCTAATTATTTAATTATGCTGTCAGATTTGTTTACATTGGAGGTCCGGCAACAATTCCAGCAATCTCATCCTTATAAGCCTTAAGGACAATATTCCGGTCGTACTCCATTTCCATCTTTGTCCTTGCAGACAAGCCCATCTCTCTTCTCTTATCCTGTGTCAGAGAAAGGAATTTTCTCATTGCTTCAACAAGGCTCTCTGTGCTTTTCACTTCACAGCCAAACCCAGTTTTTCCCTCATCGAAAGTTTCCTGACATCCAGGCACCCGCGTGGTTATCACAGGTCGGCCTGTTGATGATGCTTCAAGCATTACGTTTGCCATACCTTCATGATAGGAAGGAAGAACTGCACAATGGCATCTGGTATAAAACGGATGAACATCTGATTGAAGACCGTGATTGACAATCGCTCCCTCCTTCTCCGCTTCATCCAGTGCCGTTGAGTAATCTTCATCGCAAAAGCCCACCACATCAAGGACTATATCTTTTTTCTCACCATGGATTTCCTTAATAGCCGATAGCAGTTCCTCAATTCCTTTGTCCTTCATGATTCTACCGACAAACAGGAAGCGAATTCCATCTTTATCATCGGGATAAGGTTCCAGCTGGTGCGTTTGCAAATTCACTCCTGATCCCGGTATTAATCTCGTTCTTCCTTTTACTATCCCCTTATTGACAAACAATTTTTGATTGTCCTTATTTTGGAAAAACACACATTGAGCTCTTTTTAGACCAATACGGTATAATGTTGTAGATATAGTAGCCAGCAATCCACCGTTTTCTATTGTTGTTCCCAATCCAGTCACATTTACAAGATATGGGATCTTCATTCTTCCACATACCAATCCGCCATATACATTTGGTTTGATCGTATATGTCAGCACAACATCAGGCTTTATTTCATTCAGAGTCTTCTTATAAAAATTGATAAGTTTTAAATCTTTTATCGGATTAGTACTTCTTCGGTCGAGTACGTTACAAGGAACAAATTTGCATCCGATTTTTTCTATTGGCTTTACAAACTCTCCATTGGGCACACAGAAATATACTTCATTTTCTTTTACAAGCTCTTCAAGAAGCTCTCTTCGGAACTTGTATAGCCCCATGTCGATGTTCGCAAGAATCAGTACTCGCATTCCATCAAAGTCCTTTCTATTCTTTCCCTACGATAAACACATAGTTCGTTGTGGCACTCCCGCCGATATTCAGCATCATGCCGTTCTTCACATTTTCAACCTGATAGTCGCCTGCGGTTCCGGTCACCTGCTTATACAGATCAAGGAACATTCTCGCGCCGGACGCTCCGACAGGATGTCCGCATCCGATTAGGCCGCCAGAGGGATTGATAGGTTTTGTCCCATCAAAAGCAATTAATCCGCTTTCCACAGCCTCATACTCTTTACCCGGCTCTGTTAGGCCGAAGGAA
>ONHE01000212.1 GCA_900317545.1 uncultured Prevotella sp.
ATCTCAAAAGTGTCGTTTTGTGTATAAGGTGAAAAGACAGATCCTCAGAATGAAATACAGAATAGAACAGGCTGATCGCCTCATGGCTTATCTGAAAAGGCGAACTCCCCGCTGCAGAGCGAGAAAAACAGGAACGGGAAATGGTTAGAGACTAAGGCTGGGCACAGTTGGTGAAGCTGTTGCGCGGCCGTAAATAGGTCCCGTGCGAGTCAGCCCGCATGTGCGCGTCAGGTTTTCAGACCATTCAGACGGATATGATGATAACATCCCGATGGTCAAGGCCATCGGTGAGATTACCGGGCTCAGAATGAAGAACAAAGGCAGAAGAATCATGGTGATCCTAATAATTTAACTTAAAAACACAAGAGAGATGAAAATAAAGAAACAGAGCACAAAAGCGTTGTTGCTTCTCTTGATGATGGCCGTATGCTTTCATTTGCAGGCTGCAGCCATGCCACCGGCCGACACGCCGGTGACGATCAATGTGAAGCAAGTGGCTGCAGAGGCAGTGATCAAGCAGATTCAGAAACAGTCGGGGCTGAACATCGTCTACACGACAGCACTGGCGCGCAACTGGCCGAAGATCACGCTGCAAGTCAAGAACCGCCCGGCTATTGAAGTTCTTGAGCAAGTGGCTAATTTAGTGGGATGCACATGTACAATCAACGGCAATATCGCTACATTGTCGTCCGAAGTTCCCATGACGCATCTGGCAAACGTTCAGGAAAACCGGAATCTCATCATCGGGTCCGTAGAGGATTCCAATGGGCAACCTCTACCTGGTGTAACGATCAGGACAGATGATCCTACCATTATCGGGGTCAGTGATGAAAGGGGGCGTTTTTCCATTGCGATACCCAATGGGAAGAAGATCAGCAACGTGACATTCTCCTTGCTGGGCTTGCAGTCGCAGACCGTCAGATTCACAGGAAGGCAGCTGAACATTGTCCTTCATGATGAAGCGCGGCAAATAGACGATGTCGTAGTAACAGGTCTCTTCAATTATCGCTCAAAAAGCTTCACCGGATCCGCACAAACCTATACAGGCGATGAACTGAAAAACATATCCAATGGCAATCTTCTGAAGAGTCTGGCAACCCTTGATCCCGCTTTCGTGATGGAGGACAATGTGCTCAATGGCTCTAATCCTAATGCGTTCAATGATATTACAATCCATGGGAATGCATCGTTCAGCGGACTTCAGGGCGACTACAGCGGCAATCCGAATGAACCACTCTTTGTCGTTGACGGCTTCGAGTCGACCCGGGAACAGGTGTTCGATCTGGATATGAACCGCGTCAAATCAGTTACGATTCTAAAGGATGCTGCAGCTAAAGCCATCTATGGCAGCAAAGCAGCCAACGGAGTCGTCGTGGTCGAAACGAAGGAGCCGGAAACGGGGCGGTTGCGTGTGACTTACACCGGAGACCTCAATATCGAAGCCCCGGACCTGTCGAGTTATGACCTTGCAAATGCAGCAGAGAAACTGCAAGTCGAATTGGACGCAGGACGTTATACAGCTGTCGCCCCCTATTACCAGCAAATGCTGAAAGAGCAGTATAATGAAATACAGAAGAAAATCATCAAAGGCTATGACACAGACTGGCTCGCACAGCCTGTCCGTACAGGCGTGGGGCAGAAGCATACCCTCTATATGGAAGGTGGGGATGAGCGTATGCGCTACAGTGCCAATGCCAGTTACAACGGCATAGAAGGTGTCATGAAAGGCTCAGGACGACATACTTTTTCGGGGAATGTCAAACTGCAATACCGATACAAGACGCTGTTGTTCCGGAATTCTCTGACTGTCACACAGAACAAAGCGGATGATTCCCCTTACGGAACATTCTCTGATTATGCCAAGGTGAATCCTTATGATTCTCCCTACGACGAGAACGGTAATCTGCAGAAAGTTCTCGGCGAATATACCGCCGCAGGCTATGGTGCAGCCCCGTTGGTCTACTACAATCCTCTATATAACGCATCGCTTGGCACTAAGAACTATTCAAAATACACGGAGTATACTGAAAATCTCTACATTGAGTGGAGGCCTTTCCATGATTTACGATTGACAGGCCGTATAGGCTATACCCACCAGAACAACCGTAGAGAAGATTTCTACCCTGGTGATCACACAAGGTTTGCAACCTGGACCGGCGACAACTATTTCAAACGCGGGCAATATAGCATCACGGATGGTGAATCGGACAGGGTGTCGAGCGACATCACAGCCAATTACAACCATCAATGGGGAAAACACATGTTGCTGGGCAATCTTGCCTGGAGCCTCAATGCCGCGAACAGCAACTCGCATGGCATGACGGCATGGGGATTCATCAACAATCATGTAGATGACATATCCTTTGCCAAACAGTATGCAGAGAACGGCCGTCCGTCAGGCTATGACTCCAAAACACGTTCCATAGGATGGACGGCGGCAGTCAATTACTCATACGCCGACCGCTATCTGGCTGATGCGACGTTACGCTATAACGGATCGAGCGTGTTCGGCGCTCATAACCGATGGGGAACTTTCTGGTCAGCAGGACTCGGGTGGAATGTCCATAATGAGACATGGATGAAACCGCTAAAAGCCATCAACCTGCTGAAGCTACGTGGATCCTATGGATTGACTGGCAGCCAGAACTTCAATCCATATCAAGCCTTGGCTACGTATAAGTATTATGACAACATCATCTACGATCAAATTCCCGGCGCTTATCTGATGGCGCTGAATAACCCCGATCTGAAATGGCAGCAGACGGCCGACTTGAATCTGGGATTTGACCTGCAACTGTTCCGTCGGCTGAATGTCCGGTTCGACTGGTATAACAGCATCACAAAAGACGCTTTGCTGGCTATGACCGTTCCTTCTTCCACAGGATTCACATCTTATGAAGAAAACATGGGAGAAGTGGAAAACAAAGGATTCGATCTGAACATGAACTATAAAGTGTGGCAGAACAAAGAGTCGTTTGTCTCGGTATTTGCCGGTGTGAGCCATAATGCCAATCAAGTGCGCAAGATCAACGATGCACTGAAAGCTTTCAATGACAGCCAGGATGCTAAGGAGACAACTTCACCAATCATCCGCTATGCCGAAGGACAGTCGATGACAGCTATCTGGGCCGTAAGATCATTGGGTATTGACCCGGCGACCGGTCAGGAACTCTTTCTGAAAAAAGACGGTATCACCAAGACTTATATTTACTCCACCGACGACTATATCATTGGAGGCGATACCAACCCGAAATGCCATGGAAACATGGGCGTCAATGGGGAATACAGAGGCATTGGACTCAACGCAGCCTTTACTTATCGCATAGGCGAAGACTATTACAATCAGACACTGGTAGACCGCATTGAGAATGTGGACGTAGCCTACAATGTAGACCGTCGTGTGTTTAACGATACTTGGCATCATGTGGGTGATGTGGCCCTCTATAAGAAGATAAGTGCCTATCCTTCTACAACCTATGCCACAACGCGCTTTATCCAACGGCAGAATGTACTGGACCTCTCTTCGTTTTCCATTTATTATGATTTCAAATACTGCAACTGGATCAAGAAATTGAAAATGGAAAGGCTGAAAGCTTCTTTCTATATGAATGATGTGTTTCATCTGTCAACTGTCCGTGCCGAGCGTGGGCTCTCTTATCCCTACGCGCGTTCTTTTTCATTCTCAATAGCAGCAACATTCTAATTCGAACTTTATATGAAAAAGCAATATTTTATCATTCTGACTCTCTGCTTGCTGTTGGCAACAAGCTGTGGGGACTGGCTCAATGTCCAGCCTAATTCCCAAGTGGAAGATTCAGAGCTCTTTTCTGACGAGCAAGGATTCAAGGAAGCTCTATCCGGAGTTTATTCATCCATGGTAAACGAATCGGCTTATGGCAAGGAATTGACCTTCGGCGCTATGGCCATACTTGGGCAGGAATGGGACAACTATCCTTCATCCCGTTATGCGAGCCTGTCTGAATACGATTACGGCCCGGCTACATCCACGTCTATCATCAGCAGTCTGTGGAATAACCAGTACAACTCCATTGCCAATGTAAATCATATCTTAGGGAATATCGATTCCAAGGAAAAGATGTTCCGGAGGGATAATTTCAACATTATCAAAGGTGAAGCATTGGCGCTGAGAGCTTTCCTGCACTTTGATTTGCTTCGTTGCTTCGGCGTCAGCTTTGCCGTGAATCCGCAAATGCCATCTATCCCCTATGTCAAGGCCTATAACCATCAGGTGAGCGAGCAGCTCTCTGTAGAAGCCGTCACGCAAAATATCCTTTATGACTTGACTGAAGCCGAAGACTTGTTGAAGAAAGATCCGATATTGACTGGAGAGAAGATTACAGAATCAATTGACAACGGCTATCTGCTCAATAGGCAGGTGCATCTCAATTATTATGCAGTAAAAGGTCTTGAGGCTCGTGTCTATCTTTGGGCAGGCCAATATCAAAAGGCCTTGGATGCAGCTAATGTAGTTATTAATTCTGGAAAATTCCAATGGGCGGATCCTTCTCTGCTCCAGGACAGAAAAGACAACTCCATGGCGACCGAACAGTTGTTCGGACTCAATGATGTCAATCTGCAGACTCTGTCCGACAGCTATTTCAATTTGGACAATGGGACTAGCACCTTCTCTGTCAATCAGCCAACATTGCTTAGCTACTATGACAATCAGACCGCAGATTATCGTTATCTGTACCTGTTCAGAAACAGTACCAATACCGATATTATCGAATACCGCTACTCCCAGAAATTTACGCCAAGTGAGGGCGATGATCCCTACTATACAGAAAAAATACCCTTGCTGCGCTTGGCTGAGATGTATCTCATCAAGGCTGAATGCCTTTACAGGTTGACAGGGAGTGGGCTCGAAACTCTCAACTTGTTACGCGCAGTGCGCAATGTAGCACCTATAGAAACGGAACCTGCCGACTTTTTTCAAGAGCTCATCAGAGAATATCGTCGGGAGCTGATTGGCGAAGGCCAGCTCTTCTTTCTCTACAAAAGGCTGAACCAAAAGCAGATACTGCGTTCTGATGCAGATATTATCAGCCTGAAAGGATATACATTCCCTTTGCCGCAAGACGAGACTACTGCCGCTATAAGACAGAACAACCGTTAATTTTGAAAAAAGAAATGAATATGAGAAGACATATCATCATGCTTGCTGCTTTCACAGCATTGGCATGCAGTTGCACGAAGGAAAAGGTCGACTTGTATGACGTCACCCTAAGTGCACTGAACATTTGGGCCGGAACAGAAAATATTCCTGTTGACAGCATCACTTATAATTATTCGTATACTGTGGATAAAGGCTACATTGTTTTCTATGCCAGAGTGAGCGGCGTGCCGGTAGACCATGACCGTACATTCTCCTTAGAAGCTGTCTCAGGAAACCTTTCCGAAGCAGAGGGAAGCTACGAACTTGGCACCTACACCATTCCTGCCGGAGAAGTACAAATGAAAGATACAATCTTTTTTGATACTTCCAAACTAAAGAATCCGTCCTCCTTTACTGTGAATGACGGGATCCTCGTCCTGCAAATGAAGCCAAACGACTCATTCGTAGCTGGGGCAGAAGAGCTGAGTCAATTACATATCATTCTGAAGAACTATCTCGCCAAGCCGGATGAATGGGACTCGGCCATTTTCCCATTGATGCCCTATGTCAGAAGTTTCGGCGAATATAGCAAGGTGAAATACCAATTCATGATACAAACATTGGGTATGCGTGATTTCCATATCAGCTATACAGCGGTTACGCCTTACGATTCACAGACCAATACCATATCTTATAATTATGCCAGCTATCTGGCTGACAGGATGAAACAAGCGTTGGCCGAATATAACGCAACACATGACACACCGCTCACTGATGAGACCGGTGCGCTTGTCACATTCTGAAATCAGGAGGATTTAATATGAAGAAAATATTTTCAATCTGTATCCTGTTATCTTTTCTCACTATGGTGGGGTGCGTAGAAGATAACGGTAATTACACTTACACAGACATTGACCAAGTCGTCATTGACACGACTGGCCGGAATATTCAATCAGATTATGTCGTTTCGCGCTTTGACACATTGACGATAGCGCCGCGGATAATTTACAACGGACAGGAAATCAGCAATGGTGACAATGCTCCGCTCGATTATGTCTGGACACTCTATACCACCCACTCTGGTGCAGGCGTAGACTATACGGTTGACACATTGGCAACGACATGCGTACTCCACCAGCCTATTACTCGAACTGCTGGTGAATACAGACTCCAGCTGACTGTCCGGAATAGGGATAATGGCGTGGAAGAATATTTTCAAACCACTTGCAAAGTGGAAGAAAGTATCACGGCAGGGTGGATGGTTCTCTATGAACCTGCAGACGAACCATCCTCAACTGATATAGGACTCGTTGTCAATGAATGGACTAAAAAGAATATCATCAGAAACCGTGAATTCTGGGATCTCTATAAATCGTCTAATGGTGCACATCTTGAAGGGGCTCCGCTCACTGTCCTTCACACGGCGGCTAACTTGGCGCAAGGAGATGCGATCATGATCTTCACTACCAAAACTTTTGCCGGTGTCAACTATGCTACTTTAGAAAAAATCATGACGTTCGACAACTTGTTCTATCACGTTCCTTCATCTTATGATGTCAGTTATTATGGAGCCAACGGAGCCATGGCATTCGGAGAAACTGTCATTAATGCCAACAAAGTCTATACAACTTCATTTATGGCAAGACGCAATGACTTCTTTGGTGTCGCCAAAAGCGGGAGCTATGGCAAGCTTGCATCATGGGCTTCCGCCACCCATGGGACGATGTTTGACGCAGTTGTATATGACCAGACTGCTCAACGCTTCCTCTGCTGCCCTCGGGGAGGAGTTTCTCTTCTGTCCTTTGCACCTCAAGATCCTAATGGCGCGTTTGATGTAAATAACGTAGGGATGGAGCTTCTGATGGGAGATTACGGTAATTCGGTCAACTACTATGATTATCTGCTTTTTGCCAAAGGGGAAGAACGGTATCTCGCCGTAGCCAATTTCGGCACGCGTTCCAATCAACAATTGCCCAATATAGGTGTAGCATTGTATAACATCTCTAAATCTCCCGATATTCAAAATGCTACGTCTTGGCAGTCGGCCTATCTTGGACAATTTGTCCTCTATAGTGCTGGCAATAAAGTCTATAATTTAGCTTACAACCAGTCTACAGAGGGGAAGGTCTTATGGACGGCTCCAAACCCAGATGAGGAAGTAACATGCGTTCGTCTGCAGAAGTATTACTCTATGGCATTGCATTCACGTATCATGCCTTATGCCAATCAGATCATCCATATCGCCACATGGAACAGCAAGGCTAAAGAGGGTAAGCTCTATGAATATCTTACTAATCCTGCCAGTGGCGCACTGATAGGAGAGCCCAAAGTTTACAAGGTTCCAGGTAAGGTTAAGGAGATGGGATGGAAATATGCGATGGAAATGTAATGAAGAAATAAGAGATGAAAAAAATATTTGTTATAATCATGATTATGGCCAGCCTGTCAACCGCACAGGCTCAAGGAATTTCATTCTTACCAGTCGGTACAAAATTTGAGCAAGCCGTGCAAAAAGCAACTAAGGAAGGGAAACTCATCTTCTTAGATTGCTACACATCATGGTGCGGTCCCTGCAAAATGATGGCACGCAACATCTTTCCATTAAAAGAAGTGGGCGACGCCATCAACCCCAACTATGTAAGTATTCAAATCGATATGGAAAAGGGAGAAGGGCCGGAACTCGGGAAGAAACTTCAAATATCGGCTTATCCTACTTTCATCATCTTCAACAACAAAGGTCAGGAACTGGGTCGGTTTCTTGGGGGAAGTGATGCGCCGACCTTTATTAATAATGTAAAGAAGGCAAGCATTGATAATGGCTCTGCGGAAATGGACAGGCGCTTTGCCAAAGGTGAGCGGAGCAGGGAATTCCTTCTGAAATATATTAATACGCTGGGCAATGCATATAAATCGGACCAGTGTGATGAAGTCGCCCAATTGCTCCTTGCCGATAAAGCCGAAACGTTTGCCACTGACTCTACGTTGCGCGATGTTTTCATAAAATATTTACAGAACCCACTCGCGCCGGCTGCCATTTACACCACGCTGCATCCAACAACTTTGGCAAATGCTTTGGGCAACCAGGGAGAGCGTATCATCTATTACAAGTTACGTCAGATGTGGAGTCGATATGGTTTCAATCTCATCAATGAGCATGATGGGCATGTTACGCTGGACCATGCAAATTTCAATAAATGGATTGATGCCATGGAGCAATGCAATGTAGAAGACAGGACTTACTACCGTTTCGCCGTTCTTCAGAAATATTATGCCAGAAAAGCTGAATGGGAAAATTATATCAAGCTCTGTGAAGACTTCTATGCAACGGAGGATGACAATATCACTGATCTGGAACTTTGCAAGTGGGCAAAGCCCTTGCAGGAAAAATGTCAGGATATGAAAATCAAAAGTCGTCTGGCCCAATTAATCGACAGGCGTTACAATGATATCATCACAGGCAAGCGTGCGCCTCAGACAACGCAGGGAAGCATGCGCCTGGCCGGTGATTTTACAAAGACAATGTCCATCGTGGCGCGTTCACTAAAAGGAGAACCAGTGGATTTCCAAGCTGAGATGCGGAAGAAATAAGATCTGTCCTTCCCCCTCTCTATCGCCACTCATGCCACGTACACAGATGGATGAAGGGCGTTTGTGCAGAAAATTGGCAGTGCCGCTTCCGAACGCAGCGCAATGGAGGCCGTAGGACTGCTTGACTGCCAACGAGGAGGGCAGCACCATCGGTGCTACCCTCCTCTGTAGACACCCGCGGTCGACACAGTCTTGCAACCGCATGATAATCAACGCGTTGCCATATGTGTCCTCCGGGTCCTCCAAAGCTATGCTCCGGGCCGTCCATATGATAGCTCCGGGCGGCCGAAAGCATAGCTTTGCGCGAGACGGAGAATAGCGCTGCAAAAAAGACAGGAAAACGAAGAGGCTGTGTCAAAATGAGGCACATCCTTCTCGCGTGTGTCATTCTCTATGCTTTTCTTTTTCTCTACACTGCGCCTTCCCTCTTTTGTCGTGGGGTGGGTGCGACAGCAAGGACTTCTGAGAAAACAGTCGCGGATTGGCGGGAAGGCGTGCCCGGACATCCGGTTTCTGTTGGGATGCGGTGTGTTTGTTTATCATCTGCTTGCCAGTCTGTACTATATGGCATCGGTTGTTCTTGACATAGGACTCCATACTGGCTTTCTCAATAGACACCTGTCTGCTTCAGAGTTTGGCAAGGTTCTTCTCCACCGTCTTGCTGCTGGTCTTCCTTGACGTAGCCCGCTACGCCTTCGGATCCCCTACAGTCAATCTGCTCTGCCATCAAGTAAAAAACCGTTCGGACTCAAATGACCGATCCTGTGCTTAAAAAAAATCGGGTAGAAGGTTAATTATCAGAAATTAAAATCGCGTTTTGAGTAATCTCAAAAGTGTCGTTTTGTGTATAAGGTGAAAAGACAGATCCTCAGAATGAAATACAGAATAGAACA
>ONHE01000210.1 GCA_900317545.1 uncultured Prevotella sp.
CGGCATAACTTTTCTGTTTTAAAGTTGATGCCGCAAAGGTAATATTTTTATGTGCCGGTGTCAAGGCGGAAAATAAGACGTTTACGATATATAAATCGATGTGTCATTTTTTCCTCAATTCTTTTTATACGCTTCGTTCTGTGTCCCATATAACTCCACTTTCACATACGAATGACTTTCTGCTTCCCTAGTAAAAAGTAAATCATTTGCGAAAACTGATTTCAATTACTCACCAGAAAAAACTCTCCAACGGTAAGTTTTCAGATTGACTTTTGCCTTTCCTGGTGCAATGCAGTTTACAATGACGTCTTCTGCCTCCAGAAGACTCCGCTGCTCGGGCCAGTGAGGAGCAATACGGCCGGAGGCATTGACCACGCGATGACAGGGCAGACGGAGGGATGTGGGCACACACGACAACAGACGGCCAACCAATCGGGAACAGTTAGGGCAACCGGCCAAACGAGCGATGTCACCATAGGTAAGCACCCGTCCGCAAGGTATCTGGCTAACGATATTATATACGTCAACCTTCAACTGTATCAGATTTATTCTTGCCATTGGTTTCTACATTATCTCTATAGCTATAGCGGCGCAGGCTTCCAAATCGGCTAAGGCATGACGATGGTGCTTGAAATTGTAGCCGCAACGGGCAACAATGATGCCAAGGTTGTCGTGCCCGCCAAGCCATACCAGTCGGGATCGCATGAGCTGGCGAATGCTGTCAGCATACAGTTCAGTGCAGCCGACTCTGCCTTTTGCCTTGTGGCGATTGTCCAGTATGACATGCAGTTGAAACGTTCGACCTATGAAATCATACAATTCCACTGCATACCATTCATGGACAAAACACCGCTCAGCAAACTATTCGATAAGACTTATTCCAATGATGCCAAAGAGCAATTATGTCCTCTCATTCCTGGGCTGATAGATTAATATTTTATTCGTCCCGATTTTAACGGGACACGAATGATCGTACTTATACTTTCTGAAACAAATAGATTTTTATGATTTAATCTACCCGATTATTTTTCTGCTATCGGCAAGCTCTGCCCTTCCATCTCAAGACTGGCCCAGACAAACGGTCCAACTCCCTTGGCATCGTTGTCCCGAATTGGTTCGCTCATATAATAGTCAAAACTTCCGTCACGCTTGTAATTAGGTATTTTTACATATGGGCCGGGGGCAGGTCCCAAACCGCTGACGGAGCAGCATTTTTCCAATGAAATTGTCTTATCCTTGTCTATTCTGATGAACTCTCGGATGATACCATTGTAGGCTTTGACACCTGCATCTTTGAAACCGGCATCCAAATAGCCCAGGCGATAGCCCTTCAGCAGGCAGTAGGCAAACATAGATGAGGCTGTCGCTTCAAGATAGTTGCGGGCATCTTTGACATCAAGGACATCATACCACACGCCGCTCTTCTGATCTTGATACTTTACTACGCTATTCATTGCTTTTCGGAACAAATCTATCACCTCCTGCCTCCGTTCATAGTCTTGGGGTAACGCATCGAGGATTTCTATACAGGCCATCGTGTACCATCCCATAGCCCGAGCCCAGGTGTGGCGGCTCCGACCAGTCTCCTTGTCTGCCCAGAAAGCCGTGTGAGTCTCATCCCAAGCATGTTTCCAGAGGTCTGTTGGGGCATCATAGGTGCGCTTGTCGGTCTTCGTGATCTGGTCCACTGCATCATCCCAAAACTTTACGGCTTTCTTCTCCCCTTTGATCTCCGGAGCTGCAAGGGCATAGAAGGGGAGCCCCATATAGATACCGTCGAGCCAGACTTGATTGGCATATATGGCCTTGTGCCACCACACTCCTTCTTTTGTGCGTGGCTGGTTTTCAAGTTGTCTGAAGAGGGTTTTGAGTGCTTTTTCCTGATTCTTTGCAGGGAACATCTGGTTCATGCGATAGAGGAATCGTGCCGTACGCACATTATCCAAATTGAAATCTTTATAGTTATAGCCTGTGATGTTGCCCCTTGCATCAATCATTGTCACAGGATATTCTTTGAGATAATCGATGATGCTTTGATCTTTATATTTAATGTAGGTATCAAGCATGCTTTCCATTTCGATGCCCATGACATAGCTCCATTTCGGTTTCTTCGAGAAATCGAGTAGATAGGCGTGGGGATTGCGTTTCATCTCCGAAGCAACCAACCATTCGCTATAGTTCTTGAAAGGTTTTTCAAGAAAAACATAAGATCCATTGACGTAAAGGTCTTCGAAATGAATGTCGTGGCTCTTTCCCGTTCTAAGGACAGCCTGATCTGTGACACCGTTGAAACGGCAGTTTTTGACATTGATGTTATAGATATTGTCTGCGTCTTCAAGTCCATTGATAAGCACGCCGTATTTGCTCTTGTTGCAGGTTACATTTTCCATGTAGATGTTCCTGACAGTAGGGTTAAAGCCCCTGATGGAAGTCTCATTCGGGTCATAGTTCAGATTGATTCTCAATACAGACTCGCCGCATTGTCCTACGGTGACATTACGCATGTAGACATTTTCGGTGATACCGCCACGGCAGGAATTGGATTTTATGCGGAGGATGCGGTCTAGGTGCGGAGAGTCCATCTTGCAGTTTTCAACGAACACATTGTTGCATCCACCCGATATTTCACTGCCGATCACTACGCCGCCGTGTCCATCTTCCATCTTACAGTTCCGCACAATGATGTTCTTGCTCGGTACATTCCATTTCCGCCCATCGGCATTTCTGCCGCTCTTGATCGCGATGCAGTCATCGCCTGTGTGGAAGGTGGTTCCTTCTATGAGTACATTCTCACACGATTCAGGATCGCATCCGTCCCCGTTAGGGCCTTCGTTCCAAATGTTGACATCCTTAACTGTCAGATTCTTGCTCAATAGCGGATGGATGACCCAAAATGGCGAGTTGAGCAGAGTTACCCCCTGTATAAGAATGTTCTCACAACTGTAAAAATTGATCAGCTGTGGGCGGAGACCGCAGCCTGGACCGAATTTTCGCTCGTCTATGGGCACATTGTCATCCGACATTTTTAACAACTTGGCCCGACTGCCAAGTCGTTGGGATTCCGAAGTGACGTCCTGCTCATATCCAAATCTTGGGGCTCCGCACCATGGCCACCATGTCGTGTTGGATCCATTCCCGTCAATCGTACCCTTTCCGGTAATGGCAATGTTCTTTTGCTGATAAGCATAGATCAGCGGCGAATAGTTCCAGACGTCAAGTCCTTCCCATCTGGTCTTCACCAAAGGATAGAGTTTAGGTTCAAATGCAAACAGAAGTGTGGCACCTTCTTCGACGACGAGATTGACGTTACTTCTCAAGGTCAAAGCTGCCACGTTCCATTTTCCAGCGGGGACAATTACTTTTCCACCTCCAGCCTTGGCGCATACCTCAATTGCCTTGTTGATGGCTTTCTGATTGATGGCAGCCAAGGCTGTCAACCTTGCGCCATATTTGGTGATAGGGAAAGTCCGATCCGGGAAAATCGGTTGCTGGATGTTCTGCTCAATTTCTCGGTACTTCTGGTCATCCCATCCGTGTGCCGCGGCAAGCAAAGGGCACAAGATCATGAGCAATAGTGCTTGTAGATACTTCATGTTGTTAAAAGATGAATTGATGAAAATATATTGAATATTAGTTTTCAAGTGATTTGTAGTCGAATCCTCGTAGATGTATATGTCATTTGTGGAGCTGATCAGCCAAAGGTCTAAATCTCGCCTATTTATGTCGTGGACAAAATTACGAAATTATCCTCAAATAATGAAATATTCGGGAGCTAATTATAAAGAGTTGCTCAAAAAGCAGCAATTCTTATAACAGAGCATACTAGCTACAAAGCCCATCCATCATAAGAATCTGGTAAATGGACAGAAACGTAACTACATGTGGACAGAAAAGCGTCATTTGATACCGTCCAACAAACGTTAGGCTGCAACGACAAGTAGACCCCTGTGTATAAAAAGCTCTCCTATAAAAACCATCTGGTGGCTACCGTGGAGGGGGGGCGCTTCTAGCATCCTCTGCCGTCGAGGCTACACGAAGGGCCTTCCTCGTTGGAGGCGTATTCCTTAAGTCCTACATCCTCAGGTCTTAGAGTCACTGTGCCGTCCTCCAGCACAAAAGCAGGAATTCCAATATCACCAATCTCCTTGGAATGGTCGAAAGCTGCACTCTTATCGCGTAGTTGCATGAAAGCACTTAAAAATTTTACGTTCTCTCCGATATTGATGACCTTGAATCGCTCATTGCCTTTCACCTGCTCGTCTACGTAGGCACAATAGGGACAACTGGGCATACCATAAATCTTAATCATAGTTGTTGTTATTTATTGGTTATATTTATTTTTATTTCATCATCACCGAGATATAACAAATTCAGGCTTCTGTCTATTTGCTTTCGGTCATTGCCTGATAATAACGCATCTAAAAGGGTATAGAAATACGCAATGTCCATATCGCGTTCAAAGTTAAAACAAATTATCGAGATGGCAAAACTTGCCGCGGCATATTTCACATCTTTTGTGTAATTCCACTGTCCCGGACACAAATGGCTGTCATCTGTTGCGATATCTATAACCTACTTGGTGGGGTGTCCAGTTATATGTTTCGAGAATCAGAGGCTGATATCACCCGTAGAGTTGTTAATAAAGTGCTCTGATATTTAACGTTTTAAG
>ONHE01000209.1 GCA_900317545.1 uncultured Prevotella sp.
ATAAATATTTTTTCTCCGTCCAGCGTGGAATTGTGCGCCGCGGAGGCCGGAATCCTGCTGCGGAAGGACCGTTTCAGTCATCCAGGCAGGCCAAAGGATAGCTTTGGGCTGTCCGGATGTCATGTTTTGAACGTGCGGAGGACAGCTCCCGACCACCCGGATGATACCTTTAGGCTGCCCGGATGATAACTCCGGGACAAGCGAAAAACGGCTTCGTTTTGTAAAAAGCTGATAATCAACCACTTTAAAAATGCCGTTTTTTGCAGCCAAATGCCCGCTCTGGATCAAAAATCGCCGTATTCCGGGCGATATTCAAGATAATTCATGGCTGTTTACCCGTGTCCGCAGAAATGGTCTAATCTGCCGACCACACTGCCGGGAGTTGCGCATCCGCCCCCGTCTTGGTGATCTCAAGTTTGTCGAAGGTAGCTGTCTGACACCCTTAGGAGCCGTTCTCTTGAGGCACGAACGCATGCCTTCGGGTCGCGTCCACACCACCGTGATCGCCAGACCGGATGCAGTCACGCTCGCCATCGGGGACGAATGACGGAGGTGCCTGAGAGACCCGATCATGTAAAATTTCCATAAAACAAGCCCGATCATGAACATTTTTTCCTAAGATTGTGTATCTTTGCAGTATTAATATATAAAAAGCAGATATGTTTGAAAATCTAAGTGATCGCCTCGAACGCTCCTTTAAGATATTGAAGGGTGAAGGTAAGATCACCGAAATAAATGTCGCCGAGACATTGAAAGACGTGCGCCGGGCCCTGCTCGACGCTGACGTCAACTATAAGGTAGCCAAGTCTTTCACCGACAGTGTGAAGCAGAAGGCAATGGGAATGAATGTGCTCACGGCCGTAAAGCCCGGTCAGTTGATGGTCAAGATCGTGCACGACGAACTGGCAGAGCTGATGGGTGGCGAAGCCGTAGGATTGAAATTGGAACAGCGGCCGGCCATCATCCTCATGTCGGGACTGCAGGGTTCGGGTAAGACAACATTCTCCGGAAAACTCGCCAACCTGCTCAAGACCAAGCAGCATCGCAAGCCTATGTTGGTCGCCTGCGACATCTATCGCCCAGCCGCCATAGAGCAGCTGCGCGTGGTTGCCGAAAAAATAGGCGTCCCCGTATATGCCGAGCCGGAAAGCAAGGATGTGAATGCCATCGCCGACCATGCCATCGCTGAAGCCAAGGCAAAGGGATGTGACGTTGTGATCATCGATACGGCCGGCCGACTGGCTGTCGATGAGGCAATGATGGACGAGATCGAGCGCCTCAAGAATCATGTCCATCCGGACGAAACCCTGTTTGTCGTCGACTCGATGACAGGTCAGGATGCCGTCAATACGGCCAAGGAATTCAATGATCGGCTCGACTTCGACGGCGTCGTACTGACCAAGTTGGACGGCGACACCCGTGGCGGAGCGGCGCTGACCATACGCACCGTCGTCACCAAGCCGATCAAGTTTATCGGCACCGGCGAGAAGATGGAAGCCATTGACGTGTTCCATCCCACCCGCATGGCGGACCGCATCCTCGGCATGGGTGATGTTGTGTCGCTCGTGGAACGTGCACAAGAGCAGTTTGATGAGGAAGAAGCAAAGCGGCTCCAGAAAAAGATTCAGAAGAATCAGTTTGACTTCAACGACTTCTTGAACCAGATCCATCAGATCAAGAAGATGGGTAACCTCAAGGATCTTGCATCCATGATACCAGGCGTAGGCAAGGCCATCAGAGACGTGGACATCGATGACAATGCTTTCAAAGGCATCGAGGCCATCATCTACAGCATGACACCGGCCGAGCGGAAAGAACCCGGTCTCCTGAACTCGAGCCGTAGGCAACGAATCGCCAAGGGATCCGGGACTAACATACAGGAAGTCAACAGGCTCATCAAACAGTTTGACCAGACACGCAAGATGATGAAAATGGTCACGGGAAGCGGCATGAAAGGCATGATGGCCAACATGAACAGAATGAGAAAATAACACCTTGTCGATATGGAATACACACTGATTGATGGTAAGGAAACAGCTGCGGCCGTCAAGGCGCAGATAGCAGAAGAGGTCAGGGAGATCATCGCAAAAGGCGGAAAACAGCCCCACCTGGCTGCCGTGCTCGTCGGTCACGACGGCGGATCGGAGACCTATGTCAAAAACAAAGTGATCGCCTGTGAGCAGTGCGGTTTCAAGTCGACGCTCATACGTTATGAAGATGATGTCACCGAAGACGAGCTCCTCGCTTGCGTCGACAGGCTCAACAAAGATGAAGACGTGGACGGATTCATCATACAACTGCCCCTCCCGAAGCACATCGACGAGCAAAAGATCATCATGGCCGTGGACTATCGCAAGGACGTAGATGGCTTCCATCCCGTCAACGTGGGACGCATGGCTATCGGACTGCCATGCTTCATCTCGGCCACACCATTGGGCATCATGACGTTGCTCGATCATTACAAGATCGAAACAGCAGGTAAGAAGTGCGTCGTTCTCGGCCGGTCGAACATCGTCGGCAAGCCTATGGCGCAGCTGATGCTGCAGAAAAACTTCGGTGATGCTACTGTCACCGTGTGCCATTCCCATTCGCTGACGCTCAAGGAAGAATGCCGCGCGGCCGACATCATCATCGCGGCCATCGGGCGTCCGGACTTTGTGACGGCTGATATGGTGAAGGATGGCGCTGTCGTCATTGACGTCGGGACCACTCGCGTGCCGGATCCGACCCGTAAAAGCGGGTTCCGTCTTAACGGCGATGTGAAGTTCAGCGAGGTCGCCCCCAAATGTTCGTTCATCACGCCCGTACCCGGCGGCGTAGGTCCGATGACGATCTGCTCACTGATGAAGAATACGCTCGCTGCCGGAAAGAAGGAATATTACCGCTGAAAACCGACTTGCTGCCTTGTCGGCAAATGCAAGGCACTATCAACCCATCATTATAACACGCAATCCAAAAAACAACGCGTTATGACAGCAGAAGAATATTATCAGTTGGGAAATGAATATCGCAAGAAGAGCGATTGGAAACATGCGATGGACAGTTACATGGAAGCTGTAGCCCTCGATCCATCTTCTCCCGCTGCAGAAGCTAAGCTTATGCTCGAGAATATACTCAATTTCTATCACAAAGACGCTTACAATCCGTGAGTTGTAAGTGAGGAGTTTGCATGTAGGAAGTTTGAAATAGCGGTGTAAGGAGATTTTTTTCTTTGATTGAGACTGTTATTACCCTTAAATAAAACAAATATTATGAGTAAAATGAAAGGTGCCATTGTGGTGAATACTGATCGATGCAAGGGATGCCAGCTGTGTGTTGTCGCTTGCCCGAAAGATGTAATCGCCCTGGCTGAAAAGAAGGTCAACGTCCACGGATACCCGTATGTGGAAGCGGCGAAGCCTGATGACTGCATCGGCTGCGCAAGCTGCGGCATCGTCTGTCCGGATGGATGCATTACTGTTTACAAGCAAAAAGTGGAGGCATAATTATGAAGGAAGAAAAAGAAGTTACATTAATGAAGGGCAATGAGGCTATTGCCAACGCTGCCATTCGCTGTGGTACGGATGCTTTCTTCGGTTATCCGATCACTCCACAAAGTGAGATTATTGAGACGTTGTCAGCGCTCAAGCCTTGGGAAACGACCGGAATGGTCGTGGTTCAGGCTGAAAGCGAAGTCGCCTCTATCAACATGGTCTACGGCGGCGGAGGTGCCGGGAAACGTGTAATGACGTCATCTTCGTCACCTGGAATTGCATTGATGCAGGAAGGCATCTCGTATATGGCTGGTGCAGAGATTCCTGGTGTGATCGTCAACGTACAGCGCGGCGGACCCGGTTTGGGTACTATCCAGCCGAGTCAGAGTGACTATTTCCAGGCTACACGTGGCGGCGGCAACGGCGACTACTATGTGATCGTCTTGGCACCGAACTCTGTTCAGGAGATGGCAGACTTCGTCGACTTGGCCTTTGAACTTGCTTTCAAGTACCGAATGCCTGCTATGATCCTCTCTGATGGTGTCATCGGGCAGATGATGGAGAAAGTTGTGCTGCCTCCATTCAAGCCCCGTCGCACCGAGGAAGAAGTGCTCCGCGAGTGCCCTTGGGCTACTTTCGGCCGCAAGAACGGCCGTGAGCCGAACATTCTGACATCACTCGAGCTGAAGCCGGAGGTCATGGAGCAGCGCAATCTGCATCTTCAGGAGAAGTATCAGCGGATCTGCGACACGGAGGTAAGATATGAAACGCAACACATGGAGGATGCTGAATATGTGATAGTCAGCTTCGGAAGCGCCGCGAGAATTGGTGAGAAGGCAGTCGAACTGGCGCGTGAGCAAGGGCTGAAGGTAGGCTTGTTCCGCCCCATCACGCTGTGGCCGTTCCCGAGCAAGCAGATTGCGGAGGTGGCAAAAGGCAAGAAAGGCATTCTCGTTTCAGAGATCAATGCCGGCCAGATGGTGGAAGATGTCAGGCTGGCCATCAACGGGGCCGTCCGCGTAGAGCATTTCGGTCGTTTGGGCGGCATTGTTCCCGAACCTGAAGAAATCGTTAACGCATTAAAGGAAAAATTAGGATGAGTAACGCAATAATATCTCCGGAGAATCTTGTATACAAGAAACCGGAACTGATGAACGAGACTCCGATGCACTATTGTCCTGGCTGTTCGCATGGCGTAGTGCACAAACTCGTCGCCGAAGTGATAGAGGAGATGGGAATGGAGGAGAAGAGTGTCGGTGTCTGCCCCGTAGGATGTGCCGTCTTCGCGTATCGTTATCTCGACATAGACTGGCAGGAAGCAGCCCACGGACGGGCTCCTGCTGTGGCCACAGCTATCAAGCGCGTCTGGCCCGACAGGCTTGTCTTCACTTATCAGGGTGACGGAGACCTTGCCTGCATAGGCACGGCGGAGACGATCCACGCGCTTAACCGAGGCGAACATATCACGATCATCTTCATCAACAATGCCATCTACGGCATGACCGGTGGTCAGATGGCGCCGACAACGCTGATCGGTCAGAAGACCGCAACATGTCCCTATGGCCGCGATCCTGAGATTCACGGCTATCCGCTCAATATCTCCGAACTGGCCGCACACTTGGAGGGCACCTGCTATGTCACTCGTCAGAGTGTCGAATCCGTGGCTTCCATCCGCAACGCAAAGAAAGCCATCAAGAAGGCTTTCACTGCTTCGATGGAAGGGAAAGGATCTTGCCTCATCGAGATCGTAGCCACCTGCAACAGCGGTTGGAAACTTTCGCCCGTCCAATCCAATGAATGGATGAAGGAGAATATGTTCAAGAAATATGTCAAGGGTGACCTGAAGAACACCTTGGAAGAATGATGTGATGAAGGATGAAGGCTGATGAGTGCTTCGTCATCTCATCATCTTTGTCATCCTGTCATCAACTCTTCACCTATTAATTAATCATTATGAAAACAGAAATCATTATATCAGGCTTCGGAGGACAAGGCGTCTTGTCTATGGGAAAGATTCTTGCCTACTCCGGATTGATGGAAGATAAGGAAGTGACATGGATGCCGGCCTATGGCCCCGAGCAACGTGGAGGCACGGCAAACGTCACAGTTATCGTCAGCGATGAGCGTGTTTCGTCGCCGATCCTGAGCAAGTACGATGTCGCGATCGTGCTCAACCAGCCCTCATTGGATAAGTTCGAGCCGAAGGTAAAGCCCGGCGGCATCCTCATCTATGATGGTTTCGGCGTCATAACTCCACCGACCCGAAAGGACATACGTATCTTCCGGATCGACGCGATGGATAAGGCGGCCGAGATGAAGAATGCTAAAGTGTTCAACATGATTGTGCTCGGCGGACTGCTCAAGGTGTGTCCCGTCGTGAGTACCGATGGTTTGAACAAGGCCTTATACAAGAGTTTGCCAGAGCGCCATCATTCCTTGATCCCGCTGAACATGGCAGCCGTGGAGGAGGGAATGAAGATTATCACTGAGCAGAAGTGACCTGCGCCTGCTGCAAGGCTATCATTCAGAGCCGGTATCCGTCATGGGTGCCGGCCCTTTTTTGTGCCTTTGGCTTTGAAGCATGAAAGACATGGATCGGGAGCATGGATGGTATGGCTCAGATGGATGAAAGAAATTGATCGGGCTTGTGAATGGTATGGAACCGACAGCCTGTAGTTGTGCTTTGGGATGACTATAACTGCCGCTGCGACGGAAGAATCCTTTATGTCGGGCAGAAGTGTCATTCGGGCGCTCTAAAAAACACCTTCGTGCGGGCTATATGGCAGCGCGGTATCAGCCGACCGTTGCCTCCCTTTGTCCGAGGGGCTTCAGATGCGAGAGCCATAGCCCGGTAAAGGTCAGTACGCCGTTGAGCATCAGCAGTTCGTAACCAAACTTGTAGCCGGTCCAATGGGTGACGCCGGTGTCCAAAGCAAAGCACAACAGCGGTGATGCAACGGCGATCCAGGGAACCCAACGATCGTCTGCCTCGCGGCGGGTCAATAGCCCAAAGGCGAACAGACCTAACAACGGGCCGTAGGTGTAGGAACACATGATATAGATAGCATCGATCACACTTGTCGAGTTAATCACCCTGAACAGCAGGATGAAGACCACGAAGATGACCGCCATCATGATGTGCGCACGTCGCCGGAGCCGCTCGTCGCTTCCGCGCTCACGGATGTCGACACAGTAACTTGTGGTCATCGCCGTCAGCGCAGAGTCCGCACTTGAGAACGAAGCGGCTACAATGCCGATCGTGAACAGCACGACCACGGTCTCCCCAAGCCTTCCCGTGGCGGCGAACATGGGCAGCAGCTCGTCGCCAGAGGCGGGCAGCGGGATCCCTTCCTGCTGTGCCAAGTGGGTCAGCAGGATGCCTAAGCAGAGGAAAAGCAGGTTGGCCGGCACGAATGCAAACCCGTAGGAGCACATGTCCTTCTGTGCTTCGCGCAGCGTCTTGCATGTCAGATTCTTTTGCATCATATCCTGATCCAAGCCCGTCATCACGATGGCGATGAACGCTCCGCTAAGGAATTGCTTCCAGAAATATTGCGTAGAGAGCCAGTCATCAAACACAAAGATGCGGCTGTGTGGGTCGTTTGCGATCGTCGCAACGGTCTCCGCAAGGTCCATATCCATCTTGCCCATCACGTGGACGATGATCAGGATGAGCGCGGTGAACATGCACAGGGTCTGGAAAGTGTCGGTCCAGACCAGCGTCTTGATCCCTCCGCGGCGCGTATAGAGCCAGATGAGACCCGCCATGATCGTCACCGTCACCACGAAAGGCACCCCCTGCTGCTCGAGGACGAATCTTTGAAGGATGATGCAGATCACATAGAAACGCACCGCTGCTCCCGTCATCTTCGACAACAGGAAGAAGGAAGCGCCCGTCTTGTAGGCCTTCCGGCCGATCCGATCGCGCAGATAGGAATAGATCGTGGTAAGATTCAGCCGGTAATAGACCGGCAGCAGCACAAATGCAATGATGAAATAGCCCAGGATGAAGCCAATGCAGGTCTGCATATAGGTCATGTCTGTCCGCTCCGTCATGCCCGGCACCGAAACGAAGGTGACGCCGGAGATCGAGGCGCCGACCATCCCAAACGCCACCATATACCATGGCGAGCGGCGGTTGGCACGATAGAAAGTCTCGTTGTCCGACTGTTTTGAGGTCAGCTTGCTGAACAGGAGGAGCACGCAGAAATAAGCCAATACGGTGAAAATGATAACCATAGTGGTGCAAAGGTAGGAAAAAAAAGGGAGACTCCTGTCGGCTCTACGCACTTTTATCCGTTCCGTTCCTGCCTGCGACGCAGCTATGCACGCCTTTCTGATGCCAAGAATGCGCTTTCAAAAGTATTTTCTTACAGATTCCAATATTAATCTCTCTTTTCTGCTTTCATTCGATCAATAATGACTATCTTTGCATTTAGATTGAAATAATACATATCAATTGAGCACATAAAATCGTAACCCAATGAGCAGACAGAAGAAATTCATACTTCAGGAAAAGGACATTCCGACACAGTGGTACAACATTCAGGCCGACATGGTCAACAAGCCTTTGCCACCGTTAAATCCCGCTACGCGCCAGCCCTTGCAGGCGGAGGACCTTGCACACATCTTCAATCTCGAGTGCAGTAGGCAGGAACTCGACCAGGAGCATGCTTGGATCGACATTCCGGAAGAGGTCCTCGACAAGTACAAATACTATCGTTCGACCCCGCTCGTGCGGGCTTACGAATTAGAAAAGGCGCTTGACACGCCCGCCCATATCTACTTCAAGAACGAGTCGACCAATCCCCTCGGATCCCATAAGGTCAACTCCGCCATTCCCCAATGTTACTACTGCAAGCAGGAGGGCGTCACCAACGTGACCACGGAGACGGGAGCCGGACAGTGGGGGGCAGCCCTGAGCTATGCCGCCCGCATCTATGGGCTGGAAGCGGCAGTATACCAAGTGAAGATCAGTCTGCAGCAGAAGCCTTACCGCTCGTTCATCATGCGCACCTTCGGAGCCACGGTCGAAGGTTCTCCTTCCATGTCCACCCGAGCCGGCAAGGATATCATCACGCGCGAACCCCACCATCCCGGATCGCTCGGAACGGCCATCTCAGAGGCTATCGAGCTCGCTACGACCACTCCGAACTGCAAATACACGCTCGGCTCCGTGCTCAATCATGTGGCGCTCCATCAGACGATCATCGGCTTGGAGGCCGAAAAACAGATGGAGATGGCAGGCGAATACCCGGACAAGGTCATTGCCTGCTTCGGCGGAGGAAGCAATTTCGGCGGCATCGCCTTCCCCTTCATGCGCCACAATATCAAGGATGGGCGCCACACGGAGTTTATCGCCGCTGAGCCCAACAGCTGCCCGAAGCTGACCCGCGGCAAGTTTGAGTACGACTTTGGAGACGAAGCCGGTTACACGCCATTGCTCCCCATGTACACCCTCGGACATGATTTCAAACCTGCCAACATCCATGCCGGCGGTCTCAGATACCACGGAGCTGGCGTCATCATCAGTCAGTTGATCAAGGATGGGATGATGTACGGCGTCGACATACCGCAGCTTGAGACCTTCGCCGCGGGCATGTTGTTTGCCCGGACCGAAGGAATCATACCCGCACCCGAAAGCTGCCACGCCATCGCAGCCACTATCCGTGAGGCTCAGAAGTGCAAAGAGAGTGGTGAGCAAAAGGTCATTCTCTTCAATCTCTCGGGGCATGGGCTGCTCGACATGACGGCCTATGACGCCTACATCAACGGCGACCTGACCAACTACACGGTTTCAGACGAGGAGATCGAACAGAACTTGAAGGCCGTCCCGGGGATGCAATGATCCTGTCGGAAAGACGGGTCGCAGCCCTCGAAAGGAAGCTGTGAACGCCGTCGGACAGGGCTTTCCAACATGAAGGGCAATCATCTCTCAGTGTGATGGTTGCCCTTCCTTTTTCACGCAGTTTTCATATGGCCCGCGCATATGATAGCTCCGGGCCGCCGAAAGCTATGCTCCGGGCCGCCCGGAGCTATGCTTTCGACCGTCCAAAGCATAGCTCTGCGCCGAGTTCAAGATAGCTATGGTCTTCGCAGATGAATGTGTTGGTCTTAATTGATTGAAATACTGAGTGTTATACCTTTGTTATCCGACTGACTCAGCGCAGCCCTCCGTTGCTTCCTCAGCTACAGGGTGGCAAAAAGAAAGAGGGATTAAGATGAT
>ONHE01000208.1 GCA_900317545.1 uncultured Prevotella sp.
CTGACGGCACAGAAAAAGGGACAGACGGCGTCGGCTGTCTGCCCCTTACTGGTCATTCGCACGATGGCTTCGGCTTAGCCAAGGAAGTGCATCTTGCCGATGAAAAAGAGCACGACGTAGCCCAGGACGAGACTCAGGATACCTACGGTGAGACCCACTTTCAGCATGTCATTCTGCTTCACCAACCCCGTGGAGTAAGCAATGGCATTCGGAGGAGTCGAGATCGGGAGGCACATGGCAGAGCTGGCGGCCAGCGCAATGCCGATAATGATGGTGGAAGTGCCTCCGATCGCGCCGAGCTTGTCACCCATACCGGTGCAGACAACGGCAAGGATTGGGACGAGCAAAGCCGCTGTTGCCGTGTTCGAAATGAAGTTGCTCAGGAAGTAACAGATCAGTCCGGAGAGGATCAAGATAACGATCGGCGAGAACGAACCGAACGGGATGCTCTCGATGGCACGGTCTGCAAGTCCCGAACCGTTCATGCCTAATCCGAGTGCAAAGCCACCGGCAACCATCCAGATCACCGACCAGTCGATCTTCTGAAGATCCTTTCCGGTGATGACTCCTGTCAGGGCGAAGATGCCCATCGGGATCATGGCCACCGTGTTGGCATCCACTCCCGTCACCTGATCCAGCAACCACATGAGGATGGTGACAATGAATGTGCCCGTCACAACCCACATGCGCCATCCGTGGGCCACGTGTCCGTTGATCTCAAGTTCAATGGTTTTCTGTGAGAAGGGGAAGAAATGGAGAATGATCCGCCACCCTATGAGCAGAATGATGATAACCAACGGAAACATGAAAGCCATCCACTGACCGAAGCTGACGTTCATTCCTAACTGTTGGTTGAGCGCCTGCAGGGCGATCGCATTGGGCGGCGTGCCGATCGGTGTGGCCATTCCGCCGATGTTGGCAGCAACGGGAATGCTCATGGTGAGGGCTATTCTGCCCTTGCCGTTGGCAGGCAATGCAGCAAAGACGGGGGTCAGGAAGGTGAGCATCATCGCGGCTGTGGCGGTGTTGCTGACAAACATCGAGAAGACGCCGGTAATGAGCAGGAAGCCCAACAGCACGTTTTCTGACTTGTGTCCGAACGGCTTAATGAGGTTCTTGGCCAATAATACGTCAAGACCAGATTTGGTGGCCGCGATGGCCAGAATGAAGCCGCCGAGGAACAACATGATCACCGGGTTGGCGAAAGTGGCCATGATATCCTTCGACTTCAGCAGCTCGCCGAACTCGGGCCCTTCACCTTTGAAGCACGAAATGGAATTGTTGGACACCGTGAGACACATGATCGTGATGATCGCCAGTGATGTTGCCCATGAGGGAATGGCCTCCGTCAGCCACGACAGCGTGGCAAAGGCGAAGATGGCGATGACACGTTGCTGGATCACGGTCAGACCTTCTATGCCGAACACAGCTGACGGCAGGTTCCAGATAACAACTGTTACGATAACGATTGCGATGAGCTCCCAGAGCTTCTTCTTTTCCAAATGGTCGCTCAAGATGTTTTGTTTTTCTTCTGACATGGTATTTTATGTTTTTATCTGAATTTTGCTTTTCGGGAAGCAAAGGTATACAAAAACACTGAAACAGAGAAATTAAACGGTATAAAAATCATACGTCTCGTGTTTTTGAACCGGTCATCCGATGATATCGCGGACAGAAAGTGACGCATAAATTTGTTTGTTCTGCCGATTTCATTTATCTTTGCAGGGCAATTGGTTCATATCGATTGATTAAAAAGGGAATCAGGTGCGAGTCCTGAACAGTCCCGCTGCTGTGAGCGGTGTTATAGATATACAGCAAGTCACTGTCGGCCTTTGACGGGAAGACGTATATCTGCCGCAAGTCAGAAGACCTGCCGTTGCAAGTGCCCTTCATCGTCTCGAGGAAGACGGGGAAGATGGTCCAGGAATCGTATGAAAGGTAAAGGCATTCTCGTAGTGTTACTGCTCGTGTCGGCAGCAGGCACATACGCACAGACCGGAGATTCCGTTTCGCTGCGCGAAGTGGAAGTGACAGCCGAGGCGATGACCAACCGCGTCACGTCTGCCGTGCCCGTCCAGACTGTCGGGAAACGGCAGATGGAACAGTTGGGAATAGTCACTCTGGCCGACGCCGTGAAGAGGATGGCTGGTGCGGAAGTGCGTGACTACGGCGGCATCGGCGGCATGAAGACTGTCAGCCTGCGTCATCTCGGTGCGGCCCATACGGCCGTCAGCTACGACGGAGTGGTCGTCTCCGGCATTCAGGCCGGCCAGATCGACATCGGGCGGTTCTCCTTTGACAACGTCTCAAAGCTCTCCGTGACCATCGGACAAGGTCTCGACATCATGCAGAGTGCCCGTCAGTATGCGGCGGCAGGCCTGTTGGCCATCCAGACGGAGCAACCCTCGTTAGGACAAAAGCCTTGGGCGTTGCGGACCGGTGTGCGCTGCGGATCGTTCGGCATGGTGTCTCCGTCAGTCCGTTACTGGCAAAAGACCGGACCGGAGACCGTCTTCGGCTTCAACGGAACCTACGTGCATGCAGACGGCACCTATCCTTTCCGCCTCGAGAACGGCCGTGTGACGACGCGGGAGAAGCGTTCCAACTCTGACATAGACAGCTGGCAGGGCGAGATCAGCTTGCTCCACACCCCTGCAAACGGCGGTACGTGGTGCGCGAAGGCTGGCTATTACTATTCCGAACGCGGTCTGCCCGGGGCCGTGATCCTGTATAACAACGAGTCGGACGAACGCTTGTGGGACGAGAATTTCTATGTCCAGACCACTTATCAGCGTCGGTTGCATGGCCCATGGCAGCTCTCCGCACGCATGAAATACGACTATTACCGCAACAGGTACATTGATACAGATGTGAAATATGAAAGCGGCCGGCAGATCGACAACGATTACCAGAACGAGTATTACGTGTCGGCGACACTCGGATGGACGCCGGTTGCTCATCTGAAAATGGCCTTGGCACAAGACCTGAGCATCAACACGCTGCGCAATAACATCAGCAATGCCTATAGCGAAACGCCCAATCCGACGCGCTTCACGTCACTCACGGCGCTCTCGGCACGCTACCAACGGGGCCGCATCCAGATCGACGGGAACCTGCTATATACGTTTGCGACCGAGCATGTGCACCTCTCCGTCAAGCCCGTAGACCGCAGACGCCTTTCGCCCTCCTTGGCTCTGTCGTGTCAATTGCTGCCCGATGAGCCGCTTTATGCACGCATGATGGTGAAAGGCACCTATCGTCTGCCGACTTTCAATGACCTATATTATATAAGGTTAGGCAACACAAGTCTGCGTCCCGAACATGCTACGGCCTGCAATCTCGGCATGACTTGGAGCCACAGGTCATCGTCCATGCAGCTGCAGATGACGGTCGACGGCTATTACAATGCCGTCACTGACAAGATCGTAGCATTCCCATCGACCTACGTCTGGCGCATGGCCAACTTCGGAAAGGTACACATCACGGGCGTGGATGCTACCGTTTCGGCCGTCGTGCCGATAGCGCTGCGCTATGCACTGGAGCTGAACGGAGCCTACACCTGGCAGCACGCGGTCGACAAGACTGATCCCAAGAGCTACAGTTATGACATGCAACTGCCTTACACACCTGCCCACTCGGGCAGCTATGCAATGATTCTGAAAACGCCATGGGCCGACTTCGGTTATCGCGCGACGCTCTGCGGAGAGCGCTACAGCATGGTTCAGAATACCTACGAATACCGTCTGAAGCCCTACGGCGAGCATACCGTCACGCTGTCGAAGACGATATCCGTGCGCGGCGCAAGCATCAGGCTCTCTGCCAGTATCATCAATCTCACCGACGAACAGTATGACATCATACAATACTATCCTATGCCCGGAAGATCGTGGCAAGTAACTGCAAACATTGAACTATAAAAATATGAAGATTATGAAAATGAGAAGTTTATTCCTCACAGGCCTCTGCTGCCTGTTGACGGTAGTTGGTTTCACCTCTTGTAACAATGATGATGACAACAACGCATGGCGTGAAGGCGCGAAGGTGCAGCTGTCTCCGTATCGGGCGTTCATCCTTTCCGAAGGTTCCATGAACAAGAACAATTCGCACCTCTTCTATGTGGATCCGACTCAGGACACCATCTACACGCAGGATATCTACGAGGCGCAGAACGGCCGGAAGATCGGAGACACGGCCCAAGGGCTGGTAGCTGCCGACGGCGATCTGTACTTCGTCTGCAACGTCTCCAACTATGTGGCGCGCCTGAATGGCAGTGCCGTGGAGCAGGCACGCTACGCCTTCGACAAGAAGCTGGGGCAACCGCGCTTCTTGGTCGTGGATGACGGCAAAGTCTTTGTGACCACCTACGGCGGCTACGTTTGCCAGTTGGATGCCCGGTCCCTGGCCCTTCAGGATTCCGTCAAGGTGGGGACGACCTTGGAGCGCATCGTCGAATGGAACAATAAGCTGTATGTCGTGCAGAGCGGAATGAAAAGCAATGCTCTCTATGTCCTCAACGAGCATAATCTGAAACAATATGAAACGGTAGCCATCATGAACAACCCGACCGGCATCTATGAAGATAACGGCTACTTTTGGATAACGGCCTACGACGAAGCTTACACCAGCTACGTGTCATCCTACAATCCTCAGACGAAGCAATGGAAGAAGATTGCCAACGCCACAGTGGTGGTGCCGGTTGGAGAGACGCTGTATATAGCCAATTCGGAGACCAACTGGACAACCTACAAAACCACCACGACCTTCTCCCGCTATAATGCGGTGACTGAGAATCTGCACCGCTTTCTGAAAGGCTATCCTGAAGAAGTGGGCAGCCAGACGGTATATATGCTGGCCCGAAACCCGTACGACGACACGTTCTATATGGCCACGACCGACTACGTGAGCAACGGTAAGGTCTACCATTTTGCAGCTGACGGCAATTACATCGGCAAGACCTTCTCGGCCGGCGGCATCAATCCGAACTCGATGGTATTTATCAAACAATGAGCGGGAAGATAGGTCTGGGCTGGCTCGTAAGCCTCTTTGTCCTCGCTTCCTGCAGTGTCCGGACAGCGAAGACGGACGCTGTGCAGGGAGATACGGTGACCTTCAGGTATGCCGAACACATCGCGATGGTCAGGTATAAAGGATATACGAAGGTGACGCTGGCTGATCCCTGGAAGTCCGGACGCGTGCTCCACACCTATCTCCTCGTACCCAAGAAGGCACCATTGCCTCCTCATCTGCCGAAGGGAACGGTGGTTCGGACGCCTCTCCGGCGGACTGTGGTCTTCCCGACAGCCCATTGTCAGCTGCTCTATACGATCGGAGCGCCCGAGGCGATCAGCGGTGTGGCCGACCTGAAGTATATTCTCATTCCGGACATTCACCGTCGGTGTGCCCTGAAAACCGGCCCGATGAAGGTGACTGACTGTGGAGATGCCATGGCCCCGATGATCGAGAAGATCATCGAGACACGTCCCGACGCGATGATCGTGTCACCCTTCGAGAACAGCGGAGGATACGGCAAGATCGAACAGATCGGTGTTCCGGTGATCGAAGCGGCCGACTATATGGAGACCTCCGCATTGGGACGGGCCGAATGGATGCGGTTTTACGGACTGCTGTTCGGCCGTGAGCAGGCGGCGGATTCACTGTTCGGCGTCGTCGACAGCACCTACCGGGTGCTCAAGAGGATTGCCATGAAGCTGCCGCGCGGCCGTTCGATCCTCACGGAGCGCAAGACCGGCAGCGTCTGGTATTGCCCGGGCGGCCGGAGTACGATTGGTCAGCTGATTGCAGATGCCAACGGTGCCTACGCCTTTGCTGACGACCGCAGCAGCGGTTCGTTGGCACTGTCGTTCGAACAGGTGCTCAACAAGGCCGGCGAGACGAATGTCTGGGCTTTCAAGTACAATGGCAAGCGACCGCTGTCACGCCGTGATCTGCTGGCTGAATTTCACGGATATGCGAGTCTGAAGGCGTTCCGGACCGGCGAAATCTATGAATGCAACTGCTCCGAAGTGCCCTTCTTCGAGGAAGTGGGCTTCCGTCCCGACCGTCTGTTGCGCGAGTTTATCCTGCTCACACATCCCGGGGCGGAGCTCGGAAAACTGCGTTATTTCAGCAAATTGAATGAATAAGGGCATCAGATATTGCATCGGATTGGGGCTGTTGATCATCATGCTCTTCCTGCTCAATCTTGTGGTCGGATCCGTTCGGATTCCGGTTGAAGACGTGTGGATAATCCTCACGGGCAGCCGGACGGGATCGGAATCATGGCGATTCATCATCCTCGAGTCGCGCTTACCACAGGCCATCACGGCCACTTTGTGCGGTGGGGCACTCGCGGTGAGCGGCTTAATGCTTCAGACAGCATTCCGCAACCCGCTCGCCGGACCGTCTGTCTTCGGCATCAACAGCGGTGCCGGACTCGGCGTAGCATTGGTGATGCTTCTCATGGGCGGCAGTCTGACGGCGGGATCCTATTCTTTCACGGGCTACGCTGCCATTCTGCTGGCTGCTTTCTTGGGTGCAATGGCTGTCACGGGGGTGATCTTTGCGTTTTCCTCCTTGGTCCGCAGCAACGTGATGCTGCTCATTATCGGCATCATGATCGGCTACATTGCCAATTCCGTCATATCCCTCCTGAACTTCTTCGCCACAGAGGAGGGCGTCAAATCTTTCATGATTTGGGGCATGGGAAACTTCGGGAGCGTGTCGCTGGAGCAGTTGCCGCTCTTTGCGGGTGTCACTCTCGTGGGGCTGGGAGCATCCATTGTGCTGATCAAACCGCTCAATGCGCTGCTCTTGGGTGAGCAGTATGCCGAGAACTTAGGTGTGAACACGGTGCGCCTCCGCAACGCCCTGCTCGTCGTGACCGGCATCCTCACCGCCGTCACCACCGCCTTCTGCGGTCCCGTGGCGTTCATTGGGTTAGCCGTTCCGCATATCGCCCGACTGCTCCTGACGACCGAAAACCACCGCCAGTTGCTGCCTGCGACGATCCTGACGGGATGCGCCGTGGCCCTGATCTGCAATCTGATCTGCTACCTCCCCGGTGAAGCGGGGGTCATACCTCTCAATGCCGTGACGCCCATCATGGGTGCCCCGGTGATCATCTACGTAATTGTAAAAAATCGTTAGGTTCAATATGAAGGTTTATACGAAGACCGGAGACACCGGCAAGACAAGCCTCCGCGACGGCGTGAGGGTGTCAAAGGATGACATAAGGATAGAGGCCAACGGTGAGATCGATGCGCTCAACGCGAGCCTCGGTGTAGTTCGGGCGATGGCTAAAGATGAAAATGTGCGGGAAAGAGTGAAGCGCATTCAGCTCTTTCTGATGCAGATCATGGGACGTGTGGCCCTTTCCGTTGACGGCGGGGATGACGAGTCGCTGAACGGGATGACGGCTGAGATGGAGCGGGAGATCGACCGAATGGCCTGTCCGGGCGCTTTCCAGTTCCGCGTGCCGGGTGATGACCAGCTGTCGGCCTTCATCCATATAGCCCGTACAGCATGTCGCAAGGCCGAGCGGAGGCTGTGGACGCTAGAGCGGGAATATCCGGTCGGCGGCGACGTCATGCGCTTCATGAACCGCCTGAGCGACTATCTATTCGTGCTGGCCGATCGGCCCTGACAGCCGTTGATAAGCCAATCGCTCGTCGCCATTGAGCAGGTGGATGATGCCGCAGTATGTGAAACCGTAACCGAGGATCACATGCTGCATGATGTGATTGTCCCGATGGGTGTCGATGCGGATATTTCCGGCATGCTCAAAGCAATAACGCATCACCTCCCGGAAGATTCCCTTGCGGTCCGGGAGGCTCGCGACGCGATGGACGGTGTGATAAGGCCGGACGTCGTCAAGCCATTTTCCTTCGTAGATCTGCCTGTAAGTGGCGTCCGGACCTTTGACAAAGGCAAAGGTCGCAACGGCTATGTCATCATCAAAGACAAGATAGCTGTTGCCCTCGGCGATATCGTTCGCGATGGTCTCGCGTGACGGATAGCCCTGCGGCCACTGCTCCCGGTTGCCGTCAGAGCGCATGATCTGCCGGCCGATTTCTATGAGACAGAGGATGGTGTCGATGTCTTCGGGACGTGCCCTGCGGATGGTTCGAACCATGGGATCAATGATGTTTCTGAAAGAAAGGACTCACCTTATTTATTAATAGAAAAACTCCGGACGCGGCAGAGTATATCTCTTGGCGCTCCGGAGGATATCTTTTGGCGTTCCGAATGACAGCTATTGAGCCTCAAAAGAATAGCTTTGCGCCGACTTAATAAGCCGACTTGAACTCATCGAGGAAACGTGTGTCGTTCTCGGAGAACAGACGAAGGTCGCTGACACGGTATTTGAGATTGGTGATGCGCTCAACTCCCATGCCGAAAGCATAGCCTGTATAGACGTCCGGATCGATGCCGCAGGCTGCCAAGTCGTGCGGATCGACCATGCCGCAGCCGAGGATTTCGACCCATCCTGTGTGCTTGCAAAATCCGCATCCCTTGCCTCCGCAGATGTTGCATGAGATGTCCATCTCTGCACTTGGCTCTGTGAAGGGGAAGTAACTGGGGCGTAAGCGGATCTTGGTGTCGGCCCCAAACATCTCGCGGGCAAAGGTCAGCAACACCTGCTTGAGGTCTGTGAAGCTGACATTCTTGTCCACATAGAGTCCTTCAACCTGATGGAAGAAGCAGTGGGCGCGCGCAGAAATGGCCTCATTGCGATAGACGCGGCCGGGGCAGATGATGCGTATCGGAGGTTCGTGAGTCTCCATATAATGGGCCTCATCACCGCTGGTGTGGCTGCGGAGCAGCACATTCTTGGTGACATCGGCAGGGTCACTCTGCTCGATAAAGAACGTGTCCTGCATGTCCCTTGCAGGATGGTCGGCTGCAAAGTTAAGCATCGTGAAGACGTGCTTGTCGTCATCCACCTCCGGTCCGTGGAATAAGGTGAATCCCATGCGCTGGAATATGTCAATGATTTCATTGCGGACAATGGTGATGGGATGGCGTGCGCCAAGCTCGATCGGATAGGCCGTGCGTGTCAGATCAATGTCATCGCTGTCGCTGGCCGTGCTTTCCAACTGCGCTTTGAGTTCGTTTATCTTGGCGATCGCATTCTGCTTGAGCTCGTTGATCTTGATTCCGACAGCCTTTTTCTGGTCGGCTGCCACGTTCCTGAAGTCACTCATCAAGGCATTGATCTCACCTTTCTTGCTGATATATTTCAGCCTCAGCTGTTCCACTTCTTCAGCATTCTTCGCAGAGAGATTGCTCACTTCCTGCAGTAATTCTTCAATTCTGTCGAGTATCATATTCCAATGTACTTACAATTCTTTGTGCAAAGGTAATCAATTTAATTCACATGACGTCCAATCGTGATTTATTATTTCATTATTTTTTGTTGTAATATCGAAATATTGTTGTACTTTTGCATTGCATTTAAATGACTTTCAAATACTCCGCCAGATGAGGAAATTTGCGCTATTGCTGATTTTTCTGCCAATCACCGTCTTGATCTGCTTTTCGGCTGTGGGCTGTTCGGACAAGAAACCGACGCCGAGCACCGTCGCTGCAGACAGCCTGATGACCGATACAACCGCCGCTGACACGATGGAAGCCATCATCTCCGAGACCCCCATGCCGAAAGCTGCCGACGAGTTGTTTGATGACTTTATCTTCAACTTTGCAGCCAACCGGAAGCTCCAGTTCAGCCGCATCAAGTTCCCCTTGCAGGTCATTCAGGGCAAGGAAGTGACGATGCTCGAGAAAAAGAACTGGAAGATGGAGCACTTCTTCATGCGCCAAGGCTTCTACACACTCATCTTCGACAACCGCAGGCAGATGGATCTCGTCAAGGATACATCGGTCTCTCAAGTGACCATAGAGAAGATCTTTCTCCGACGCAATTGGGTCAACAAATACGTATTCGACCGCATCAACGGCCAGTGGATGCTGGTCTCGCTGCACAAGGAGGCCATGGTTCAGAACACGAACGTTTCATTCCTGAAGTTCTATCAGCGCTTTTCGACCGACAGCCTCTATCAGATCGAGAGCATGAATGATGAAGTAACCTTCACCGCACCTGATCCTGACAACGACTTCGATGACATCACAGGCACCATGTATCCTGATCAATGGCCCGACTTCAAGCCTGCCCTCATACCGCGCAATGCCATCTACAACATCATCTACGGACAGAAATACACGGAGAGCAATCAGAAGATCTTCGTCATTCGCGGCATTGCCAACGGTCTCGAAACAGAAATGACCTTCCGCCGGAAGAACGGTCAGTGGAAGCTGATGAAATTCAATTACTGATGAAAGACGAACGTGAATACAGCCTGCTGGGTCACAACACCTTCGGCATTGATGCCAAGTGCAGCCGCTACGTAGAGTTTGCAACGGAGGAAGAGGCGGTCCGCTTCTTTACTTCAAACAGCATCCGGGACTATATGTTGCTCGGTTCGGGCAGCAATCTGTTGCTGACCGGCGACTACGACGGCACAGTCTTCTCGCCTCAGCAGCGCTTTGAGGTGGAAGTGAGGGATGAGGATGCCGACAGCGTCTCGCTGCGATGCTGGGCCGGAACGGTGTTTGACGACATCGTGGAGTATGGCGTCCGGAAGGGCTTCCACGGACTTGAGAACCTGTCGGCCATACCGGGCGAGGCCGGCGCCAGTGCGGTGCAGAACATCGGTGCCTACGGTGCGGAAATCAAAGATGTCATCCAACGCGTGGAAGCCATCGAACTGTCGACGGGACGAAAGACCACTTTTGCTCCGGACGACTGTGCCTACAGCTATCGTCAAAGCAAATTCAAAAGCGAATGGCGCGACCGTTTCTTCATCACCTACGTGACCTATCGGCTATCCAAACACTTCACGCCACTCATGGACTACGGCAATATCCGTGCGGCACTGGCGGCGAAAGGCATCACCGAACCCACAGCGCGAGAGCTGCGGGAGACCATTGTCGAGATTCGAAACGCCAAGCTCCCCGACCCCAAAGTGGAGGGTAACGCAGGCAGCTTCTTCATGAATCCGGTCGTCGGAGAACGTCAATTCTGCAATCTGCAGGCACTATATCCAGACATGCCTTATTATGAAGTCACGCCGAAAGACAGCCAGTCGGGCACCGAGCAGCGTGCTTTCAAGATCCCGGCAGGCTGGATGATCGACCGATGTGGCTGGAAAGGGAAGAGCTTAGGCCCTGCGGGCGTGCACGACAAGCAGGCACTGGTCCTTGTAAACCGAGGGGGAGCCAGCGGCCAGGACATCCTGCGACTCTGCCGGACCATCCAAAAAGACGTCCGTGAGCGATTCGGCATTGAGCTGAAAGCGGAAGTGAACATCCGATAAATGGATGCTCCGCTCACGGCACATGATAATCAATCCACTCTGATGACATTCACTTTCTTGGGCACGGGTACATCGGGAGGCGTCCCGGCATTGGGATGCAGCTGCGCTGTATGCCGCAGTCAGGATCCTCACGACAAGCGGCTGCGGACGGCCGGGCTGCTGGAAACACCCTCGACACGCATCCTCATCGACTGCGGACCGGATATTCGGCAACAGTTATTGAAGGTTCCTTTCAGGAAGATCGACGGCGTGCTGCTCACGCATATCCATTATGACCACGTGGCAGGAATTGACGATCTGCGCCCGTTCTGCATCTTTGGCGACATTGACATTTATGCGGACCAGGGCACGGAACACGCCTTGCGGCAGACCATGCCCTACTGTTTCGCCGATCATCTCTATCCCGGCGTACCGCGACTGGCCCTCCACACGATCCGGGCACACGAGATCTTTCGCATCAAGGACGTCACCGTGCAGCCCTTGAGTGTCATGCACGACCAACTTCCCATCTTGGGTTTCCGATTCGGAAACTTTGCCTATATCACCGACATGAAGACCATCGATCCCGCCGAGATGCCTTATCTTAAAGGCGTGGAAACGCTCGTCGTCAACGCCTTGCGATGGGAGAAGCCTCATCATTCGCACATGCTGGTCGACGAAGCCGTGCAGTTTGTGCGCCGCACAGGTGCCCGGAGGACCTTCCTTGTGCATGTCACGCATGAGATCGGACTGCACGATGAGGCCAACCGAAGGCTTCCCGCAGACATCCGATTGGCCTATGACGGGATGCAAATTGACATCTAATCTGCAAATAAGATGCAAATTGTAAGCTTAATAGTTAAATAATGTTGCTTTTTAAAATATTATCTACGAAATTGTTTGCAAATTCACATTTAATGTCTATCTTTGCATTGTGTTTTTCATAGTATTAGATTTAAGGTTAACAAGGTTGGAGTACGGCGGTACTCCTTTTTTTGTTCCATTGCCTGAACAGGAAAGCACAGCAAGCCATTCTTCCATACCTTTCCGACGGTGAACAATTAGACCCGACATAGCCCCGAACGACTCTCTGGAAGCCATTTCAGACATGCCGAGAAAGCATCTTTCCGGTCTGTTTTCGGCATAGCTATTCTTCGCTTCGCGCAAAGCTATGCTCCAGGCCGTCCATATGTATGCTTTGGGCCGTCCGGAGCATAGCTCTTGACCGCCCGGAGCATAGCTCCGCGCGGGGCACGGTCCATCTTTACGTAACCGTCTGATATACAATGCTTTTTAAAAATCACATAAATGTCCTCAAAAAGCGGGCGCCGCGAAATATTTTCGACTGTTTTCTTGCAAGTCTCGAATATTTTCATGAACTTTGCGAATGATGCGACAGCGTGCGTGGCAGAAGCCCCACGGAAAGCCCACAAGCAAGTTTCGAAACGTCCGGCCAACACATCACATCACGGCAGATTACAGACAAGCAAGTCACTTCCCTGCCAGGAACGGGAGCAGTATCAAATAACAATCCGACACACCATGAGCAAAAACAGAAAATTGAACAGACGTGAGTTCATCAAGAAGCTGAGCTTCGGATCAGCCTCAGCCGTGGCCATGATGGCCTTCGAGCCCATCAAGACTATCGCGGCACCGCTGAATGAACCCTTGCAACCCGTACCATCGCCCGACAACAACATGACTTACCGGGTCAACCGACACACAAACGACAAGGTCAGCCTGCTGGGTTACGGCATGATGAGACTTCCGATGAAGGACGGACAGATCGACCAGGAGATGGTCAACAAGCAGGTCGACTATGCCATCGCGCATGGTGTGAACTACTTTGACACGGCTCCCGTCTACTGTAAAGGACAGAGCGAAACGGCCACGGGCATTGCGCTGCACCGCTATCCGAGGGACAAATACTTCATCGCAACGAAGATGTCAAACAGCAACGAGAAGTATTGGGACATCGAAAAGGCTAAGGAGATGTACCACGCTTCATTCAAGCATCTGCAGGTCGACTATATCGACTACTATCTGATGCACGCCGTCGGAGGCGGCGGAGTGGACAGACTGAAGAAGCGATTCATCGACAACGGCCTGCTGGACTATCTTCTCGAAGAGCGAAAGGCCGGCCGCATACGCAATTTAGGATTCTCCTACCACGGCGACGTGGCCGTGTTCGACTGGCTCCTTGATCATCAGGATACCTATCAGTTTGACTTTGTGCAGATCCAACTGAACTATGTCGACTGGCGCCATGCCTCTATGAAGAAGGAAGATGCCGATGCCGAATACCTCTACACGAAATGCGAGAAGCTCGGCATACAAAATGTGGTCATGGAACCGCTGCTCGGAAGCCGTCTCGCCAAGCTGCCCCAGGAGCTCGCCGGACAGCTCACGAGCCTCAAACCCGACAAGAGCGTCGCCTCCTGGGCTTTCAGATGGGTCGGCTCGCTGCCCAATATCCTGGTCGCACTCAGCGGCATGACTTACATGGAACACCTGATTGACAACGTCAATACGTTCTCTCCGTTGGATCCGTGCACTGAATCCGAGAAAGCCCTGTTGGCCAAGATCGCCAACCAGATGGCAGGTTATCCGACCATCCCGTGCACCGCCTGCCACTACTGCACGCCATGTCCCTACGGCGTGGAGATCCCGGACAACTTCTCCTATTACAACGAAGCGGTCAACGCGCACTTGCTTCCGCTGCCCGATAAGGGGGCATCCGACTATGCCGAACGGCGCAAGAAGCTGATCGAGGGGTTCAGAAAGGCCATTCCAGAAAACGGTCGCGCAGACCAGTGCATGGACTGCGAGGCGTGCCTGCCCAAATGTCCGCAGCAGATACGCATACCGATCCAGATGGCCAGATTGGTTGAACTGATGCGATAGACGGCCAGTCCGCCACAAACACAGATGGGTCATGACCGATACGGAAAGCAGCTCCGGCTGACTTTCTGTCGTTTTCTCGGTCATGACCCATCATCGTCCGTATTCGCCGCCGGACCTATTCCTTATGAAAAAAGGACAGTGCCGCTCCGATCGCCGTGCAGAACTCGCTGTACTGGGGAATGATGAAGCGAACGTTGTAGAGCTTCTCCATGGCCGGAAAAACAATCTTGCACTGGGGAAGCAAGGTCAGATTGCCAATGAGAACATACTCCTTTATGCCGCTCCCGATAGACGCAAGGATGCAGCTGCTGCCAATGGTCTGCAGCACAGTCGTGATGATTCCGAGCGCAATGTCTTCACGGGTGGCATTGCTCTTGGCATTTCCGAAGAGCGAAGCCGTAGCATTCTTGGGCAGTCCGGGCAACGGATTTGGGCTGATGTCGCCTATTTGGACATCAATATTTGACAACTCTCCATCCTGCGCAAGGGCCACGATATGCTTCACATCATCCGTTTTGAGCATGATGCGTGACAATCCCGTGAGCGTCCCACCACCGATACCGATACCGCCGATGTGGCGGATGTCGTTGCCGTCACATTGGACCAGACTCGTTCCGGTACCCATCGAGACGACCAACATGCGATCTAAGTCGGTCTCATAGCGGGCACCCAATCCGTCGGCAATGAACTCATTGGCCTTCTCCGTGGGCAGTCCGTAGACCGGACCGTCAATATATGCCGCTCCGACTCCGGTGATCATGACGTGCCGAATGTCCTCCAACTGCACGTGATTGTCGTATAAATACTTGCCAAACGCGCCATACAGCGACGTGACAGGATCCGTCGCCTTGATGCGGGTGGGCGACATGATCTCGCCGTTTTCGTCGATTCCTACGATCTTAGTCGTACTGATCCCTACGTCTATACCTATTATTATCATCTCATCGTTGTCTCAAAGAATCAGCGAATGACCCTTAAACGTTAAAAATATCAATCGTCCGCAAAGGTACGATTATTTTTCTTATCTTCGCAGAGAATAACGCAAAAAGCGATGGAGAAAAAAACTACCCGCGTCGTAGCTGCCATTATCAGGCAGGACGACAAGTATCTGTGCATGCAGCGGTGCCGCTCTCGTTACGACTACATATCCGAACACTGGGAGTTTCCGGGCGGTAAGGTCGAGGCGGAGGAATCGGACCACGAAGCCATCCTGCGTGAGATCAAGGAGGAAATGGACTGGGACGTCTACGTAGGACGCAAACTCGGAACTGTCAGTCATGACTATCCGGACTTCCGGATCGAACTGACGGCCTATCTGTGCAAGCCTGGCGAGGGAGACTTCAAGCTGTTGGAGCACCTCGACTGCAAATGGCTCCGGATCGGGGAGATGGCCGGTCTGAAATGGACAGAGGCCGATCGGAAGTTGCTGAAACTGCTGGGGTAAGGCCGATCGCGGATCAACGATAGAGAAAGCAGGTGCCTCCGTCACTGCCACAGTAGGTCAGCAACAGGTGCTGGATATACTCCGCGTTGGCCAGAACGGTAGTTTCGTTGCCGTCGTAACCGTTCACAAGCACCAGCAGATGAGTGGTCCGGAGCGTGATCTTCGTGCGTTCATGATCAGAAGTCGGCGTCCCCACCCCACCCGCAGCATCGCGGTAGACGGGCAATCCGGCAATATTGATCAGTCCGCGGCCGATCCCTTCATACGGCTCACCGTCACGTCCGATGCCCAAGGTGAGCGTTTCTCCGACGAAACGGTCGGCATCAAAACCGCCGATACTGTAGCCATAGCGGATGCTCGCGAGATTGATCAGATCAACAAGTGTATCAATCTGATAGAGCGACTTGCCCTGCAGCATACGGCGGATCAAGGCTTCGGACGACGGACGGTAGCGGGACGGATCTTTCCCACAGGCCTTATAGACGCGCCGCGTGGCAGCTATGCCCGACAAATCTTTCAGTGATTCTGTGGTCAGATCAGTCTTCAGCTGCTCGCCCAAGGCGTTGATCTCATCCCATAATGGCTGACAATAAGGCGTGTTGACCACCTCTGCTTCCACGCAAGCACCCACGAAGTTCGGGCAGACACTTTCTATCTCTTGACTGACTATTACTTTCATCTGCTTTATCATCATCAAATACGCGACAAAGATAGCAAAAATTCATGATCCGGACACCCTTTTTCGACGATCTTTTGCTATCTTTGCAAGATCAAAGAGCACACTATGACAGAAGATAAACAACGACAGATGCAGGATCTGGTGGACCGTCTCAACCAGGCAGCCGATGCCTATTACAACGGCAAAAACGAACTCATGACTGACTATGAGTGGGATATGCTGTTCGATCAGTTGAAACGTCTGGAAGACGAAACAGGCGAGATCCTGAGCGATTCGCCGACAAACCGCGTGTCGGAAGATAATCTGGCCGGTCAGAAAGAGCCGCATGAGTTCCCCGCCCTGTCACTTGCGAAGACGAAAAAAACGGAAGATCTGGCCAAGTGGGCAGAGATGCGCCCCATCTGGATCTCATGGAAGCTCGACGGACTGACCCTCGTCGTGACCTACGACAACGGCAAGTTGGCCAAGGTAGTCACACGTGGAAACGGCCATATCGGCACCAATATCACCCACTTGGCATCCGCCATCAACGGCATCCTGCCCAAGATCGACTATACGGGACATGTTGTCATCAGGGGCGAAGCTGTCATCTCCTATGCAGACTTTGAGCGTTTCAACATCGAGAATGATGAAGAATACGCCAACCCGCGCAATCTTGCGTCGGGCTCACTCACATTAAAAGACCTGTCCGGAGTAAAGGCCCGGCATATCCGGTGGATACCTTTCACGCTCGTATATACGGACGAAGAAATTACCGAATGGGGAAAACGGATGGACTGGATGACCCGTTTGGGCTTCCAACCCGTAGAGCATGAGCTGATCACAGAGCCGTCCGCAGACCGCATACAGCAGGTCATCGACCGCTGGACATTACGTGTGACAGGCCCTGCCCAACCTTCTGCCTCTCACGTTTCGCCGTCGTCTCTCCCCTTCCCCTATCCTGTCGACGGATTGGTCATCACCTATGACGACATCGCCTATGCCTCCACCGGCTCCGTCACAGGCCATCACGCCACGCGGGCAGGCCTTGCTTTCAAGTGGAAAGATGAAAGCGCCGACACCGAATTGGATCATATCGAATGGTCATGTGCCGCATCCACCATCTCGCCGGTGGCCGTTTTCAAGCCCGTGGAGTTGGAAGGGACGACCGTGAAGCGGGCTTCTTTGGCCAACATCAGTGAATGCCGCCGTCTCGGAATCGCAGGTCCGGGCACGACATTGTCCGTCATCAAGGCCAACAAAATCATCCCGAAGGTGATCCGCGTGATACATCCGGTCGGCTCATTCGATATTCCCAGTGCCTGCCCAGTGTGCGGAGCGCCTGCCGAAGTGTGTGTGAGCGAGGCCAGCGGGACAGAAACGCTCCACTGTACGAACAGCTCCTGCCCGGCCAAACAGCTCAAGAAGTTCGCCCGTTTTGTCAGTAAGGGCGGCATGGATGTAGACGGAATCTCCGAGCAAACAATCACCCGGTTCATCAATAGAGGTTGGGTGAGCGAATATGCGGATATCTACAGACTGAAGGAACATGCCGTCCCGATGGCCCAGATGGATGGTTTCGGCGAGAAAAGTGTAAGCAATATCCTGCACTCCGTAGAGACCTCGCGCACCGTAACGGCACAACGGTTCCTCTTTGCACTGACCATTCCGATGTGCGGAGTAGATGTCTGCAACCGCCTGCTGACCCAATTCCCGCTTGAAGAGCTGATCCGCGAAGCCCGCGAAACGACCGACGAGGCTCGCTTCGCAGTCATCGACGGAATCGGACCGGAGAAGAGTGCGTCGTTCGTCAGATGGTTTCACGACCCCGTGAACCAGCATATCGTGGATGAACTGCTCAAGGAAGTGACCGTCACACAGCCGTCCGTGAAACCCACAGGATCACGCTGCCAGGGACTGACGTTTGTCGTGACAGGCGACGTGCACCACTATCAGAACCGCAGCGAGCTCAAAAGCTACATCGAGAGCCAAGGGGGGAAGGTGACGGGAAGCGTCAGCAAGTCGACCAACTATCTGATCAACAACGACGTGAACTCTACTTCGGGAAAGAATCAGAAGGCAAAAACGCTCAGTATTCCTATTATCTCAGAGGATGACTTCATCGCTCTGTTCGGTGAAGAAGCACCATCTTCCGTGCACGCAGCAGAAGGCAGTCTCTTCGATTGACGGACGGCGGACGGCAGATTCGACAGCGGTTCTTTTCGCGCAGAAATGCTAAAAAGTCGGCTTATGACACGTCATTCTCTTTCTTTTTATTAACTTTGCAGCGCAATGAGAATCGATATCATCACTGTTTTGCCAGAAATGCTTGAGGGATTCACCAATGAATCCATCCTCGCAAGGGCCCAGAAGAAGGGGCTCGTAGACATTCACTTGCACAATCTGCGCGACTATACGCTTGACAAATGGCGCCGCGTGGACGACTATCCCTATGGTGGCTTTGCCGGAATGGTCATGCAGATAGAGCCCATAGACCGCTGCATCTCAGCCCTGAAGGCTGAACGGGACTATGATGAGGTGATCTTCACCACCCCCGATGGAGAACAGTTTGACCAGCACATGGCCAACGATCTCTCTCTGTTGCAGAACATTATCATCCTCTGTGGCCACTACAAGGGTATCGATCAGCGTGTCCGGGACCATCTGATCACGCGTGAAATCACTGTCGGAGACTATGTTCTCACGGGTGGCGAGCTACCTGCGGCGATCATAACCGATGCCGTCGCGCGTCTCATACCGGGTGTAATCAGCGACGAGCAGAGTGCACTGTCCGACTGTTTTCAGGATGATATGCTTTCCGCACCGATCTACACGCGGCCCGCTGAATATAAAGGCTGGCGCGTACCCGACATTCTTCTGAGCGGCAACGAGGCCAAGATCAAGGACTGGGAGATCGAACAGAGCTTCGAACGCACGCGCCGACTGCGCCCCGACCTGCTCGAACGCAAGTCGCGGAAATAGACTATAGATCTCCTTTGGATCCGCTTTGTTTCACGAAGAGTTATCTTATTTTTTGTCCAAAGAATCGCTTCGGACACGCTAAAGACCACGTGCCTTGTCAATGCGTGCCTTGGCTTCATTGATCTCCTGAAACTTTTTCTCGGCCGCCTTGCGCACTTCCTCGCCTAAAGTTGCCACCCGGTCAGGGTGATGTTTGAGCGCCATGCGGCGGTAGGCGGCACGTATCTCCTCATCGGAAGCATCGGGAGCGACGCCGAGAACTTTGTACGCAGCTTCAAGATCGTTCTCCCGGAGATGCAGCATGGAGTCTATGTCAGCCGGAGAGATGCCCAATCCGGCAGCCACTTCACGCAAGGCGTTAAGCTCTTCAGTGACTACGCGGCCATCGGCCTGCGCGATCATCACGAGGAAATTGAGCAACTGCAGGCGTTGGGCGTAGTCCATGTGCATGGCGATCTGCTGACATGCACTGCCGATGACGGTGCGATACTCGCTGCTTCCCATCCTTTTCTGCTGCTCAAAGAGCTTGAGCAGGATCTCCTCACCTTGCACAACAGCCTGCGATCCGAAGTTCTGAAGGAGGAAACGACGCACTGTTTCCATCTCCGAATGCATGATCTTGCCGTCGGCCTTGATGATATAGGAGGCCAGGACAAGCAGCGAAAAGCGGAAAGCGTTACGCTGTTCCTCGTAGGCCTGCTGCATCCGGTAGGCGCCAGATGTCCCCGCGCCGAAAGGTCCGTTGCGATCGGCCCCTCCTGAAGTCTTACGCTCCGGGCTGTCCACGTTCACTGCGTCGATACCTGCGTCAAACAATGCGCCAAGCGCAAACCCCGCCAGGGCTCCCAACGGACCTTGGGTCATAAATCCCAAAAAGCCTCCAATCCATTTCGCAATTGCCATATTTTATAATCAGATGTATGGTATAAATTAAATATTATTTGTATTTTTGCGGAGATGAAGCCTTTTCCGATCCTGTTGCTATGGCTTTGTGCCGCCCTGTCAGCACACGCCACTGGGCCCGATACACTCCGTCACTGGGGAGTGGAAGCAAAATTCATGCCAGCAAGAGAGATCGCCGCTGATTCGTATATGAAACTGTTCCTGCGCGGGCGCGATGCCGCTTCGGTCGGCATCAAGCTGATCTATTCGCCGCTCCCCACCGACAGCGATGCCTTTGCGGCCGACTATGGCTATCCCACCATAGGCTTCGGGCTTCGCTATGACTGGAATCACAGCGTGACGCTACGGCGTGATGCCGATCCCGCTTGGGGACTGCTCGAACCTGTCAACTACACGTCCCACTTGGGAAACGCCGTCGGAATCTATGCCGAATTTGCCCGTCCACTCTTCCGCACCCGTCGTTGGGAGGCCGATTATGCCTTTCAGACGGGCATCGGATACAACCGCCACCCTTACAACACCTATGACAACATAGACAATGAACTGATCGGTTCGCACTGGATGATCTACTTCAACGCCGGCCTCCATCTCACTTGGCGCTTCGCGGATGACTGGGGGCTGCGGGCGGGCGTGGAGTTCTATCATTACAGCAACGGAGCTTTGGATCGTCCTAACAAAGGGGCCAACGCTGCCGGACCCGTCATGGCGCTGGTCTATTGCCCCTACTTCGGCCCCGTGGCCGACCGTCCCCGCGCGGCCGCAACGGCTCCCTTCACCCGCTATTGGTATCTTGACTTTACCGGTGGAATCGCTGCCAAGACCATGAATGAGGACTGGCAGAAGACGCAGTTCCGCACCTCTCCCGGTGCTCCCCGTTACCGGACCGACCGCTTCAAGCTGTACACAGCCTGGTCGGCACAGGCCAATCTCATGTATAGATACGCCCGGCGATGGGCGTCGGGCATCGGGTTCGACCTGTTCTACGGGACCTATGCCGCCCACATCGCCGACATGGATCGTCAGGACGGCTATGACCTGCCCCACAGTCCGTGGTCATGCGGAATTGCCGCACGCCATGTAGCCTTCTGGCATCAGTTTTCCGCAGCCATGGCACTCGGCGTCTATCTCTACCGCGAAATGGGCGACAATGCCCGAAAGATCGAGGCTCCCTACTATGAACAAATCGGCATTCACTATGCCTTCAGGCGCCTGCACGGCCTGAAGGTGGGCCTCAACGTCAAAGCGCACAGGACCAAGGCCGACTACACCGAGTTCGTCTTGGGTTTGCCCGTCAGGCTCAGGCGTCACTGACAGCATGGCTGCGGGTGCTGCACAAGGCTGTCCGGATGCCGGAATGAGAATGGATATGAGACCAGAAAACGCCGACCAAGATAGCCTAAAAACGGTTTTATGGCTGCGCAGCTTGCAGATTAATGAAATATTTACAATTTTTTAGAGCGATTTAGATGCTCCGAATTATTTTTTTTGTATCTTTGTCCATCGTATGGGCAGGATTGCTCCGATAATCAGATCCGATGCGCTTCTGACACTGGCATTCATCTTCACCGGCGGGCATCTGTACACCGTGATCCATGCTGAGACAAACAATGAGAGTGATAAAATAATTATTAATGTAAACAAAAACTAATTATGAAAAAGTACATTTGTGACGTATGTGGCTGGATATATGATCCTCAAGTAGGCGATCCTGATAGCGGAATTGAACCCGGAACAGCTTTTGAGGATATTCCCGATGATTGGGTTTGCCCCGTTTGTGGTGTGACCAAGGAAGACTTCAGTGAAGTTGAGGA
>ONHE01000205.1 GCA_900317545.1 uncultured Prevotella sp.
AATTATCTCAATATATGGGTTGGAACATGCTTCCAAACACAACTAAATGGAAATTTGTCTATAAATGGAGGTTTTGCAGAGGTCTCTGTATATAAATAGGGAGCCTCTGCTGCCCGGAGATGCGGTTTGGGAATCCAGCCTCCTGTGGATTCCACCTTGCCCTGCGCATCGCATATTTCAAATGATATGCTTGTGTGCTTAGTCGCATTGGCAACATTGTTCTTTATCGTTATCTCCATTCTTCCGTATGGTGACTGTGAGGTCGGAGAGGAGAATCTAGGGAAGATGCCTATTGCCGCCCAGTCGGCAAAGCTGTCGAACTCATCAAGCATGCAATTACAAACAGAAGTGCTTATCTCATCATCTTGCAATCTCAAGTTCCTTCATCAATTCATACACACGCAGTCCCAGCATCTCTGCACCACGAGCATCAAAGTGTATCCTGTCACCTTGCAACGTCAGGTCACTGGCATCGACAACGTGGAAATCTGGGTCCTCGCGTTCCAGTTGCAAAAGGGCTTCCACCACCTTGGGAGGCCGTTGACGGCTGCCGCTGGCAAATGTGCCGCAGATGACTGGAAGACGGGCATATTTCTCCTGGCCAGTCACCTTGACCAAGTGCTGTCTCAAGTACTGGACAACCGCCTGCAGGTTGTCATGGTAGTTCTCCTGTCGTTTCATGTCGCTCTCGCCTTGATGCCACAGCAACACCTTGAAGTCATAGTCTTCGGGTAGGTTTTTGATGCATTCGTCTATCTGGCGGGTGAATGCACTGAGCAACGACTTCTCGCCGTTGAGCGTCTTTTCATCGGCACTCCAAAACCAGCCATGGGTGCTTTCCGCACAGCCGGTATCGATGGCCGTCCCGCCCATGGTCTGCTTGATGACGTAGAAAGGAGACTGCCATTGCTGTTCCAGCAGATAATAGACCACTGCATCGAACCCCCAGCGATGACCAAGGTCGGTGCGGCCCACGAAGGGACTGAAGGGCTGGAAGTCGCCGGTGCCCCTGAGGTAGTCACCACTTCCGTAACTCCATTGGCAATATTTGAAGGAAATGTATTCTGGAAGGTCTTCCAAGGGCACTCTTCCATCCGCATTCGACTGGCCTGCCGTCAAGATGACAGGTGTCGTCCCTCCTGCATGAGAAATGAGGAGTGAACAGTGGAAAATGACAAGAATAAACAGTATCCGTTTCATCGTTTGCATTTTAGATTGCCAATTACATCTTCTTGTATTTGAGGTCAATCTTTTCGTATTTCCTCTCCTTCTGATTGTTCCAATGCTCAAACAGGCCGAGCGACTGCTCCAAAGGCTTGCCTTCCTGCCTGTATATCGTACCGCTAGGTGCAAAAGGAATGGAGGCTGCCTCCCTCAGGTATTCGTCACAATAGTTGAGGCTTCCAAACTCGGGCCATTCGCCAATCAGGATGTCCATGCCCACAGCATCGCAGGCCACCTGGTCCTGGGAAACGATGAGTGAGCAAGCCCAGTCACCACCGAACGGCTCTTTCTGCCATTTGGGGGCTGGTGGCCCGTTCACATCGCGTGAGCCGTAAGTGCCGTCTATCAGGAAGAGCAGTGTCTTCTGTCCCATGTCCTTATGGGCCATCCAGTCCACGAAGGTCTTGTATCCGGGCTTGCCGTTGCGTTTGTCCTGGCTGATGTTGTTATGCGCGTTCTGCCGCCACAACAGGTTGATGTCGGTCGCTCCATACCAGTTCTTGGTGGTCAGGGTGACTCCCGGTCCCGAATGGGTCTTCAGTAGCGCGCTGTTGATGAGGTAGTCGGCATCCACGATGCACTTCGCCAGTCCCCGCGCCATCTTCCCGTTGTCCACCGAATAGACTATCTGCTCGGGGTAGTATTCGCACTTCTGACGGCCGTCGCCCCCGATGTTGTCGATGAAAACGACCTTGGAGAACTCCCTATGCACTTTATCATAGATGGAGTCGGTGATGGCCCGGCTGGGTTCGCATAGCACGATGTTCTCCTGGCGGATACCGCTGTCGTGAACCATCGAGCGCACCAAGGCCAATGTGACAAATGGGGAGGAGTTCAACTCCACCGTGTCTCGATGGGTGATGGCGTTGTTCATGTTCAGTTTCACAGCTATCGTCTCCCCCCTCTTGTAGCCACGGTTGCCTCGACCGTGGAGTTTATTGAAATGCTTGAAGAGGGCCTTCCATGCCTTCTTGGGTGTGGGCTCGCCTGTCAGTTGCACCAGGGCCTCTTGCACCATCAAGTCGGCCTTTTCCTGGTCGTTCCAGCGGTCTTCCATCCATAGTCCCGTCCTGCCGTCCCATTTCGCCACACCCGGACTATGAATCCAAGCCACCCTGCCGGGATGGATGCCAAGGCCTAAACCTAAAGGCTGGTTGGGGGCGACAAACAGTTTGGGGAATTGGGGATTAAACTCCCCGAAGAACATGCGGTCGCGATTGACAGGCTCGTCCAGCAATTGAATGGTGGTAGAGGGTCCCAAATCCGGGGCTTTCCAAGCACGGAGTTGCCATACCACATTCCCCTCCTTGTCTATCTCCACGGCCTGCATCGGTGCGTTGGCCGTATCCATGGGCGTCTTCTGCCATTCGTTATACCAGTTGTTCACAAGGTGGTTGCCGTTCTTCAGACGTACCGTCTTCTGTGGTTGGGTGATGCCATATTCCGTCGTGTTCATCTCCCATACTGTTTCTCCCATTCTGGTTATCTCTTGGAGGTGTCCCTTCCTGCCGGTGATCAGCAGATTCCCTTTTGGCAGTTCCTGCACTGACCAGGGTAGGAATCCATCCCAACGGTTCACCTCCTTTCCATCGCTTGTGAACTCATGGATGCAGCCCATGGCCATGTTCGCCACGAGCAGCGTGCCTCGTGAGGTGAGCCGCGCATTGCAGAACTGTCCGTGCACGGAACCTTTCTCGGAGATGGGCAAAGTGAATTCCCGGACGATTTTGGTAGAGGGTATCTCCATCACCACCACCTTCGCCGGCTTGCCGTTTTGGACAAACACCACATGGCTCCTGCCGATGGGTTGAATGGTGTGTATTTCCGTTCCTTCCTGAGCTGGATAACTCCATACCGTCTGCTGCTGTTGGGTCACCTCCGCGATTCCATACTGATGTGCCACCAATATGTGTCCATCGCTCAACAGCATAGCATCGCTGATTTCACCACGACCAAGTTTGTCTTTATACTCCCAGGCAACATTCCCGTCCTTTACGATGAACATGCGCCGCTGCTTGCTCTGGCCGGCATAAAAAAAATCGTATCGACCGATGTTGTTGTCGATGGTTTGTGAGGTTCCCGGATTGGCTATTTGGGCACAGACTCCACATAGGAAAACCCATAATAGGATGGTTGCCACAAATGTTTTTCTCATTGTCAAGGATAATTTTTAGGTTTGTTTGTAGCAAAAGTACAATTTTTTTTAATTGGATATGCTCTTTTGTCCGAATTTAATGAATTTTCGTGTATTCCATGCTTCTTATACACCCATCTTCATCAATCGTTCCATACCGACAAGTTCAACCTGCTTGCAAAAACCGCAGTTGGTGCAACCGGTCTTCCAGGGGTTTGGCTATGCCATCGCCCGTCACGACTTGGCTTTTCAAGCTTGCTTTATGCCCAAATACCTCTCTGCCACAGTCAAACGTGTAACGGGGCACAGTTTCGGTAGAGGGCGGTAGTCGATGACGTTCTTCTTGGGTGTGGCTGGCGAGCTGTCACAGTCGCAATCAACCGAAAGGTTGTACATCACGTTGATATAGATGATGTATTTTCCCTCCTGTTTGAAGTAGCTGTGCACGGCATGGGCTACCGCAGCCATCGAATCCAAAAAGCCTTTCAGTGCAACACTGCGCCTGGAGGTCGAGGTCGTACCGGGCGAAAGGATGTAGAACTTGCTCGAGTGCGAGACCAAGCTGATGGCCTGCTTTTTTCAACACGCTGTCGAAACCGCCCATTGCATGTCCATTGAAATGGGCGAGGTCGATCATAAAATCGTAGTTTGCAAGATGAGAGCCCACAATGTCGTGTTGCAGGTGTTTCGTGTCGACGACAGGGAAGTTCATCATGCACATCTTGTCCATGATGTCCATGGCGACGATCTCGCCATAGGTGGTGTCGCACTCTACGATATTTCCTCCCACCATCTGCACCAAGTCCTTGGTGAACTCAGGCCTATGATGATTAGACTGGTTCGACTTTCCTGCGGAATTTTTCACCGCCACGCGCAAACGCCATATCCGTGAAATGCTCAACTTCTTCCCCGTCATAGGCGAGGACGAGAACGGAGAGATGATGCCGCTCAACGCAGAGGCGGTGATGCTCATCCCACGCAAGATACGCTCTAAGGATATGGTGCGCTCGGGATTCATGAGCAACTTCCACTTCGACAGCATCTTCAACGTCTATGGATGTCCAACAGCTGTCATTGGGATCATTAACCAGTTCCCTGCTACCAAGGTTCCCCAAGGACAGCGAGGTTTATGCCGATGACGTGGAAGAACTCTGTCATAGCATCGATGCCGACGGACAGCCTCGGCTTGCCTTACATCCGGATGAACGGAAAGAGCAGTTGTCAGACTAAAGTGTGGTGCGCTCATTATTATAGAACTCTATCGCTGTATCCACAGCTTTTCTGACATCATCTATAGAGGTGAATATCATGTCCTTTAGTAGTTCGTTCTTTATGGTGTTGTTGACACGTTCCGCGACAGCATTATCCTTGCGGGTCTCCGCTTTCCGTCATGCTGATAGAGATGTGGTAAGACTTGAGTTTTGTCAGTATAACCGACAATCTCCTTCGAGTAATAGTCGGTAACTAATGCCAGATAACAAAACCGATATTCGCCAGCCTTAGGATCAAGTCAATACAGAATGTATGTTATGTCGCTGACATACAGACGGCGAGGCGAAAGGGGATGGAGGTTACGGACAAGGTTGGGGTAAAGGGGATAGTCGTGATTCGAGTCTGTGGTCTTGGTACGGCGTCGTAACGCTTCTGCAAATGATTTTGATGCTTCATAATTGCGTTTATTAGTAATGAATATGTTTAGGTCTTGATTCTTGCCGCAAAGTTAATAAGCATTGACAGTCAGTGCTTTGATAAACGTACGGAAACATGGAATATCGTGCACGGGAGGCCGTGAAAGATGATAGTTATCCTAATTACAGCTTTTTAATCTCCCGTTAATCTTTTTTGCGCCATTTCTTTCTGCTGTCAATAAAAGTTCGTGGTATAAGTCTGTTTGCCATCGTTATCCATGTGTTCCAAAATGGAAAATGTTTTCGTATAGCACTTCTGAAGCGTATATGTTCTTTAAATGCTTTGTAATTGCCGGACGTTTCGTTCCAATTAATTCTGCTATTTATTTTTGTGTCAGACATACGGTTTCTCCTTCCAGCTTGTCATCCAGCTGGGTCTTGCCATCCTCGCTTTGGTAAATGACAATCTCGTTATTCAGGTCAATCTGCTTCATCGCTTCATGGTGTCGTAAACTAACGTGAGTTCTGCGAATTTAGAGAAAAGTGAGTAATGTCTCTAATGTTTTTCTGAGATTGATACGCGCCTTCATTGGAAACATTCAATGTGCGGCAATGGCACCTGATAGGTTGAAGATGTAATTGTCAAAGTTTCTATGTCTGGAAAGCCCTACTTGCACAAAGTTCTTCAGCTCATCGTTAACGGTCTCGATGATAACCCTCTTTCGAGCGGCAGTTTATCTGATAAACATATCAATGCTCCTTTCATGTTGTTTTTCTACAGGGTAAAACAACTTTCTTTTTGAAGGGAATCATTCATATCGCATTGGTCGAGCGGCTGGCACAGTCATACACATGGTAATTCTCAGTCCACCGCTCTTTTTCAGTCGGACTGCCACCCACACAGAGGATACGGCGGATGTTCCCCTTGAATTGCTCTATCTGGCAGCCCAGCTTGTCTCATTCGTTCAGCCAGACCAGGCCGGGGAATTGCCCGCCATGTTCAGTGTCTCAATCTCAGCCCGCTTGGGCAATGCCGGCCCGATGGCTTCCGCTTCGTCTACCGAGTTGTATAGGTGTACGCCTAGCTGGGTGTGGAATGACAGTTTGTTCTTGGTGGATGCCGATTTCTTGTAGCTGTCGTGCAACAGGTCTTTACCGTAAACGTTATTTCCATCCAACATATTTGCTGATGATCCGTCTTATAGAATTCGTCCGCAATCAGTGGCGCTTACATCTGTGCCGCGTTTGAGAATGATTATCGTATCACGTGGTTGTAAACCTCGTCCGGGCGGAGCACCTGCGAGGACAACGCGGACTGGTTGGGAGCGTCGGGCGCGCCCTGACATTCTATCGCCACGCCGTCATGATCGGCATACCTTCGGCCGCATTTGCCCACGGGACGGTTGTTGGCAAGCCAG
>ONHE01000202.1 GCA_900317545.1 uncultured Prevotella sp.
CATCCCCTCATCCTTCATCCCTCATCCCCTCATCTTTCATCCCTCATCCCTCATCCTTCATCCCTCATCCCCTCATCCTTCATCCCTCAACAAAAAAGCAACGGATATTTGGCTGACTGCATCTTTTTTTGTATGTTTGCACGTATGAATGGGCCGACGCACTGAAATGCCGGTCCCACACCCAATCAACAAGCAAGCCGATGAAACAATCCGCCCTCACCGATGTGGCCGTGTTGATCCTTTTCTTCAACCGCCCCGACCATTTCCAACAAGTCTTCGACCAGGTCCGAAAGGCCCGGCCGTCGCACCTCTTTCTCTATCAGGACGGACCGCGCGGCGAGCGCGACCTGCCCGGCATCATGGCCTGTCGCGACATCGTGAGCGATGAGCAGATCGATTGGGAATGCGATGTGCAGCGCCATTACTGCGAGCGCAACCAAGGCTGCGATCCTTCGGAGTACTTGGCACAGAAATGGGCGTTCTCCATGGTCGACAAATGCATCGTCTTAGAGGATGATGACGTACCGTCACAGTCGTTCTTCCCGTTCTGCAAGGAGATGCTCGACCGCTATGAAAATGACCCGCGCGTGACGATGATCGCAGGCTTCAACGTCGACGAGGTGAGCCCCGACTGCCCCGATTCCTATTTCTTCACCTCCGCCTTTTCGATCTGGGGATGGGCCTCCTGGCGCCGTGTCGTCGACCTGTGGGATGCAGATTACACGTTCTTGGACGATCCCTGGGCAGTCCGTCAGCTCGAAGGCGTGATCAGGGAGCGCCGCTTCCGCTCCGACTTCCTGCGCATGTGCCGCGACCACAAGGCTGCCGGGAAACCGTTCTATGAGAGCATTTTCTGGGCATCGATGCTCCTCTCGGGCGGACTGGCGATCATGCCGCGCGTCAATCTGATCAACAATCTCGGTCTCTCTGCTGACTCAACCCACTTCTCAGGCAGTCTGGCGACTACGCCGAAAGGCTACCGTCGCATCTTCACCATGCAGCGCCACGAACTCGACTTTCCGCTGCGACACCCGCAGCACATCATCGAGAACACGAGCTATAAGACACGTCTCTACCGCACTTATGCCTGGGGACATCCATGGATAAAGGTCGGACGGTCGTTGGAGGAACTGATGCTCAACCTGCGCTACGGCAACTTCAGCATTATCGGACGCGCCATCCGCCGCCGCGTCAGCAAATGGATGGGAACGGACCGGCACGTTTAAAGGGCGAGCGGCCACGTGAGATAGTGCACGAGCAAAATGCTATGGTAAGTCCATAGATAGCCTGTCGTGACCAAAAGGACCGCACGCAGCAGCCAAAGACCTGCCGAGCGACTTTCGCGCAGCAGGTAAGCGACAGCCACGGGGATCGCAAACGCCCAGTGGGCCGTCATGATATAGACTTCGTCCAAACCGAATCCAAGGACAAGATGGAGCAGCGCATTGAAGGCAAAGACAGCCATGACCATCCACAGAAAGCGCTCCTCCCGGCCCACCACGACACCCATCACCGTCAGCAGGAGGATCACGGCCTCGACACCATACTGGATCTTCCACGTATAGCGAACAATGACGGGACGCTTGACAAGCACGTCTCCGAGCACGTGTTCCCGGTGCAGCTGGATCGACTCACCGAAGAGATTCTCCCAGATCACCTCTCCTCTCGGCACGCCGTTCTTCAGCCATGCCATCTGCTTCGACACCGGCACGCTGATGCCGGGCTGCGATGCGTCGGTGTAGTAAGGCACGGCGAGGGCGACGGTCAACAGCAATACCGACGGCAGGACAAACATGCGGAGCAGCGGGCGCCATCGGATAACACGCCGACCGTTGACCATCAGCACACAGAGAAACACCGCCACGCCGTTGCTCAGCGTCACGCCAGCCGTCACGGTGAAGAGTAGCAGGCCCTCCCGATTCGTGAAGCGCTCATGCCGCCGGAGCTTCATGCCGCTCACATAAACGGTCAGCAGGAGCAGCGCAAGGGAGAGACAGAAGTGGTCGGGAACAATAATGGCGACCAAGATGTATGCAAATCCAAAGAAGAAAGTGCTGACGAGGATGGCGTCCGGGCGCGACAAGCCGATCACATCCTGCACGATGCGGAACAGGAAAAGATAGGAATAGCTGCCGCAGACGGTCAGGATGACACCCATGCAGAGCTGACAACAGTTGGCCCCGGTCAGCATCCAGAGCAACTGGTTGAGGCCGTAGACCGGCCAAAACATGAACGCCAGCAGCGGATGACGCACCGTGTCGAAGCCGCAGTGCCAGTCGGTGAGCACGCTGTAGGCGGTCGGATCAAAGCCCGACATGTGGAAATTGCGCATGAAGACGGCCCAGTTGTGATCATTGTAAGCCGCAAACAACTCCCAGAACTTGGATATGATCAGATACTGGAACACGAGGATGACGGCCGTGATCGTCACCATCATCCATCGCTCTTCACGTCGGATCGTCAGCCATTCTTTCATTTCAGCCTAACATATAAGTTGTGATCAGCCAGCCATTGTAGGTCAGCAGATAGACCGTAAGCAACACGAGCAGTCCGCGCAGGACCGCCAACGCCCGGCCGCGGAACCGCTTCAGAAGGAACCCGATAGCGATGGGCACCACGTAGATCCAGTGAGGGGCCATGATATAGACCTCGTTGATGCCGAAGCCAAGGCCCATATGGAGGGCCATGTCCATCAGGAAGAAGCTCACGGACATCCACAGCAGCCGGCTCCGACGGCCGCTCCAGATGCCGCAGAGAAACAGGACAACGATCACGGCCTCTACACCATAGTTCCACCAATGACGGTAACGGACGATGATCGGACGACTTCTGAGCACGTCCTGAAGCAGGTAATCGGAGTGCAGCTGGATCGACTCGCCGAAGAGGTTCTCAACTGCGGACGCCCAACGGTCGGTTGTTATGTCGGTCCAACGCATGAACTCGCCGTTGCTGATGGGCGCTCCCTGCCAGATGCGACGTTTCTTCGGCGCTGGCTTCGCAGTGGTCTGCTTCGCCGGGTCGGGGCCTTTCAGCTTCGCTGCCTCGGCCATCGCGATCTCCCGACGGCGCTGTTCGGCTTTCTTCCGCGCCTTTGCCGCATGGCGGGCCTGCTCGTTTTGCCAGACGAAAGCACGGTATTCGAACCGCGAGAATCCCCACATCAGCAATGCCGGAAGGGCCACCGCCAAGAACAGAAAGCGCGGACGCCAGAACGACCGACCGTTGGTGAACAGCGCGGAGAGGAACACCTTGACGCCGTTGTTGAGTGAGATGCCGGCCGTGAGGATGAATAGGACAAGGGTGTGCCATACCTTCATCGGCCGCCCTTGCTTCATCAACCGCCCCGAGACATACAGCGTGAGCAGCAGGGCCGACAATGACAGGACGAAGTGATCAGGCACCATCGTCGCCAACATGACGAAGGCGAACGAGAAAAGAAATGCAGTGAGCACCACGGAGTCGGCTTTCGGCAATTCCATCAGCTCCCGGAAGATGCGGTAGAGGAACAGGAAGGCGTAGAAGGATGCTGTCACCGTCAGCGCCGCAACGACAAACTGCGCGCAGTTGATGCCCGTCAGAAACATCAGACCTTGATTGACCGCGTAGGGCAGATACATCATGAACGCCAGCAAGGGATGCCGGTAGACGTTGTAACGGGCCTCCCATTCGGAGACGACATAATAGGTGATGGGGTCGAATCCGGATACCCGGAAACGCCCGACAAACAGGTTCCAGTAGTGTTCTTGTATCGGACTGAACACGTCGTAGTATCGGATGACCGTCAGGGCATTGAGCAGCACAAAGAACAGCAGTGCCGCCCAGGCGATCCGGCGCTCGTCTCTGCGGATCCGGAAGATATGAAGCAGTTGTTCCATCATAGCCTTATTAACGTTTCAGAAAAAACCTCACGAGCAGGAAGTTGACAGGTACGCAGACGGCAAACACCGGTATCGGGGCCAGCTGTTCACCGACTCCGAGCCAGAGAAAGAAGTGGAGAGTGACCATCTGAAGCAGATAGTTGACCGCGTGGGAGAAGACAAAGCCGATGCCGCGACGCGCGTTCGCCGCGACACGGAACGTGTAGCGGGTGCTCGCGATGAAGTTGAAGACGAAGCTGGTCACATAACCAGCCGTCATCGCCACAAAGGGATTCAGCCAGTGGATCAGCAGCCAGTAGACGCCATACTGCAATGCCGTGGCCGTCACACCGACCACGCCGAAGCGGAACACCTCACCCCACTGCCGCCCGTAGGCTTCCTTCATCCAGTCAATCCACTTCATCCGCACTGTACAGTTTAAAGAAACGAGATTTCCGGAGCGCTGCGAAAGCCGTTCGATCGTAACCCCCTCTGAAAGGCTTCCAATAGCCTTGGTCGGCCCATTGCAGCAGTTCGCGGTCGCCGCGGCTGTCTCCAAAGGCCACCAAACGGTAGGCCGCACGGTCGGGAAACTGCTTCCGGAGGCGCCGGACCTTCTCTTCGCCGTAGCAGTTAGGCGTCAGAAAACGCCCCGTAAGCCGTCCGTCGACGATCTCGACCTCTGTTCCGACGACGCCGAAGTCGATCTCCGCCTGCGCCTCATTCATCGCCAAGAACGGACGCACCCAGTTGTCGACGCTCGCACTGACGACACGCACTTTCGACGCAGGCTCCCTCAGCGCGTTCCAAAGGGCCAGCAGCCCGCCCTCGCGGAGGAGCTCCCGGCGATCCGAAGCAAACTTCCGGCACCTGTCATTGAACAGCTCTACGGGCATCCCGGCATACAGATGGGCGAAGAGTTTCTGCTTGACGCAGTCGTTGGAACAGACATGCAGCTTCATCAGAAGCAGCAGCGGACTGAAACGGAGCAACGCCCGGATCAAGCCGGAAGTCCCTTCCGTGTACCTTATAAATTCGATCAGCGTATCCTGCTTGGTCAATGTGCCGTCGAAATCGAATGCATATACGTTATACATAGATAATGATCATGAAGCTGAGAAGCCATAGCAGGACGTCGATCTGAATGAAACGGTCCTTCAGGATGACCTTTGTGGGATTGCCGCTCTTCTTGTCTACGACGGCGATCTGGATATAACGGAGCAGCCCGACGAGCACAAAGACGCTCGTCAAGTAGAGATAATCCGTATGGAAATTCATCATCACCTCGGGGCTCACGGTGTACATGATGTAGCAAACCAAAGTGACTGCGGCCGAGATCGTAATGGCCTGGTTGATGAAGGTGAGATTGTAGCGAATCGTGTTCTTGCGGGGCGGCTCACCCGTAGCTTCCATCCGGAGCACGTCGTCACGCCTTTTGGCGAAGCCCATGAATAGCGTTATGAGAAACGTCATGAGCACGATCCACTTGCTGAGGATGATTCCGGTGGCGAAACCACCGGCCAACAGACGGAGCACAAACCCGAAGGCGATGATGCAGACATCGATGATGGCATACTGTTTGAGCCGTGCACAGTAGCCCAGATTGAGGATCCAGTAGAACAGGACGACGGCTGCGGTCCGAACGAAGTTGCCCTCTGTCGCCGACAGAAGCAGCATCGAGCCGGCGAACATGATCATCATCAGGCCGTAAGCCTGCCTTACGGAGACTGCTCCGGATGCTATCGGACGGTCCATCTTGTCCGGATGGCGCCTGTCATCGGCTACATCGCAGATGTCATTGAAACAATAGACGGATGACGCAGCAAAGCTGAAGGCGAAAAAGACGATGATTCCCTGCAGCAGCGCGCTCACCTGCAGCAGTTCCCCACCAAACATGATCGGGCCGAAGACGAAGAGATTCTTGATCCATTGTGCAGGCCTTAGCAGCCTCAGAAGATGTTTCATTTCAATCCAAAGTTTTATTCCGGTATGATCGGATCAAGCTTTCGGCTGATCCGGTCGACAATTTTACTCAGCACCCAGGCCAGCGGAAGCGTGACCGCGACACACGCGAGGAAGGTCGGCCAGTAACTCCACGACTTGGGAATGTGGACCATCACAAAATGGATATGGATGAGATAGCATTCCAAGCTCAACATGCCGACGAAACGGAAGAATCGGTTCAGCCAGCCCGGAACATGCCTGAGCAGGACACAGAAGAGCAGCACGGCGGTCACTGTAAGCGGTATATAGACCATGCGCTCAATAAAGAGGGGGAAGCGTCCGTGTCTTGCCTGTTCGAGGTAGATGCAGGACGCGAGCGTCATCACAAAGAGGAAGAGGATCAGCCAGATGGCTGAGCCGTCGACAGATTCTTTCTTCCGCACATGCGCTCCCATGTTGATCCCGATGAAGAAGATCGGTACGCGGCTCCAGAAGATCTCGATATGACCCACCGACTGATGGATCACGGGGATATACTGCACGATGACGCACCACACGATCATCGCCACCGGAAGCCACCGATAGACCGGATGACGGCGGATGAGGGCCATGTAGGGAGGGGCGAAGAGATAGAGCATCATGATGGCAGGAATGTACCAGAAGGTCAACTCGTCACGGATCCAGAACTCCCAGTTGAACCCTAACTGCCCGAAAAGATCAATCCAGGCCCACCAGGAGCCGCCCGTGAAGCGGGGGATGTAATACAATGAGGCGACGATCAGCCACGCGGGGTAGATGCGGAGAAAGCGTCTCTTGTAGAAAGACTTCCATTCCGGCCGCTTCACCCATGAGAACCAGAGCCCGATGCCACTTAAAAAGAGGAAGAGATCTACGCCAATATTGCCGATCCGATGCAGTCCGAAGAAGGCGTCCTGACGCGGTAAGCTGACATGAAAGAGGAAGATCAGCAGCATCGCGATCCCCATCTGCTCGCCGCGGAAGCGGCTGATGTCGGCTAATTGGATATCTTTCAGTCGGTTCATTTATTTCATTTTGGGGTTCGGAATCCTGTTCATGAGTTCACGGATGAGCCATGCTGCGCCGACTGAAGCGATGACATAGAGCAACAGGCCGGTATATACGTCGCCCTGACGGCTGATGGGAATGAAGATCTTACGCAGCACGGGGTGGATGACAAAGAGTGCTGCGCTGACCGCGCCCATCCACTCCAAGACATACATAAGACCGTGCGAAAGGGGCGGAAAAGGCATCCGGACGATCAACTTGACGAGCGCGGCCGAGGCGGCGCAGACGGCTACCGGTGCGAAAGCCCACCCGAGGAAACTGTAGCTGAAGGCAACGACCATGGCGGACGTGAGGAGCAGAAAGGCCAGAAGCGTGGTCAGGCTCATGCGCTCCTGCCGTATGCGCCCGCCGAAGCGTGCCGCCAGCAGGCCGAAACCGAAAGGCAGCATGCCGCCCATGAAGTTGTAGCGGTACCAGTTGATTGTTTCGCCTGCCGGATCCATCAGCAGTTGGACTCCGACACAGCCGACCATGAGCCCGACAGTGTAGCCCCAGTGGCGGCGAAAGAGCAGAAGACGATAGACGATGTACAGCTGCAGCATCAGCCCGAAGAACCAATAGGGACCGGGCCAGATGTTTCTGTCAGGATCAGGGAGCAGATTATTGAACATCCCAAGCTGAGCGACGACCTGCAAGAGGGTGTAATGCCAGCTGCCGCGCGTCAGCTGATCGACGATCGTGAAGCAGATGAAGCCGACGATCATCATCTTGAAGAGCTTCAGAAAATGATAGCGCACGAACGCCGGACCACGCGGGCCAGCCTGCTGCAGCTGTCCATACTTGCGCTCTAAGCCGTAGGCACTGAGGAAGAGAAATACCGGCACACCGTAGTGGCCGAAGAAGGAGAGCAGGTGGACAGGCAGCAACGCATCGGGCGAAGCGACGACCCGGCTGAGCCAGTCGACGTTTCCCTGGATGAACTGGTATTCGTTTTCCTTGACCACAGGTCCCAACCAGTGGCAGAAGTTATGCAGGAAGATGCCGATGATGGCAAGCCCCCGGAGGGCGTTACACTCGCTCCGGGTCAGCAACTCTTGGTTCATGGGCTTGGTTTGAGTTTGTCATAGTCCGTCGTATTCTTGAGGATGCGCGGACGGTTTTCATTGTATTCAGGACTCAGGATGTTGTACTGGTCGTGGTAGTCGGGTGCTGCGATGCCGGCCAAGTAGAGCAGCATGTGGGGCAGCGCATCGGTCATGAATCGGCGGTCCTTGGCTTCGACGATCTCCTTGTAGATCTTCGGATGGCGCACGGCATAGGTATGGGAGCAGTAAACCCAGAAAGGAACCTCGAATTCATAGCGTGCGAGGTCGTAGTCAATGGCTGCCGAATGCTGCCGGCAGATGAATCCCCGCCGTCCCTCATAGCACTCCTCGCCGTGGTCGGGCATGTAGATGACGATGGCATCACGGTTCTCAAAGCGCCGGACTATCTGATCGACGATGGAGTCGTTGTACCGGATGGCGTTGTCATAGTGGCTCAACGTCTTCCGCTGACGGTTGTTCAGTTCGGGCCGGCGGTCTTCATAGTCGCTCGCATAGAAGTGTGTCTGGCTCCGCGGATAGCGCTGATGATAGTTCACATGCTGCCCGATGAGATGGAAGATGATGAGGTTGGCGCCGCTGCCTCCGCGGTCTGCCTGCGCTGCGGCATCTGTGTTCCGGGGCGCGGGGTGTTTTCCGTCAAAGCGGATGCGGCCTTCACTGACGAGGCGGTCATAGCAACGGAGCAGACCGTCATCATATCTGTAGAGCGAATCGTTGCGCAGATCAAACTGGAGTTCGCTCAGCCGGGGATTGTTGAGGAAGAATCCGCCGCTGAAATCATAGACGGCTTCCTTGGCCTTGGGCAAGAACTGGTTGGTCAGGAAGGTCACTTGGTAGCCTGCCTTGCGGAAGAGTTCGGGGAAAAGCGGATAGTCGCACCACTCGCCTTTCTGGCCTACGACGTGCATGGAGAGCACGTTCTTGAAGACGAAACTCGTCAGATTCCACGGCGAGACCACATCACTGAAGGGCACAAGCAGCCCGCTTCGCTGCCGCGCAACCTGCCGGGGCGTGGTCTCCATGAAATATCCGTACTGCTGGGAATGATGCTTTCCGAAACTCTCGCCGATGATGAGCACGATCTGGGGCGACCGGAAGGAGCAGCTGTCGACCTTCACTTTGTCGGCCGCAAGAATCAGCTGGTCGATCTGGCGGGCTGCCAAGGAGTTGGCGTAGATGCTGAACGACAGTCGGCTGAAGGGCGTATAGAGCACGGCGTGATCCTTTTCGGTGAGCGTATGTTCCACCTCTCCGATCGTCGAACCAGTCATCAGGCGCCAGGTCGCAGCCTTGTTGTGGGCACTGAAGACAGCGCTCCAGACGAACAACACGACGACTGCGAGTCCCAAAAGGGGTGCCACGCGGCCGTAGAAGGCATGCCAGCGCGCCATTCGGCCTGCCAACAGCATCTGCCGACGATAGCTGAGCATCGCCCGGACACAGTGCCGCAAGGCCACGGCAGCATGCCCCGCCATCAGCAGGAACACCCAACCGACCCGGCTGAACAGCACTTCAGCCGACAGATAAGACCGCAGGAATTCGCCCGCCTCACGGCTGTCGGTCTCGCCGATGAGCATCAGCATGGAGGGTGTAAGGGTCGAATCGAACTTCACGAAGCAAAAAATGTCGACCACGGCGATGGTATACAGCACCACGTAAAATATCCTGCGGACCCATGTGCGGATTTTGTTCGGAAGCAGCGTAAGAATGACGCAGAGAAGGTAAAGGTCAAAGAACAATTCCAAATAAATATTGTCATAGATCTTTGCACCACGTGTATGGGGCAGCGTCAACCATTCGCACACCACGCCCAGCACATACATGAATGCGAAGAAAACAGCATTCACGCGTATAGGATCAAAAGCTTTCGGGAGAAGCTCATGTAGTGTGTGTAATATCTTCATTCTATGCTTATATGATGCAAAGACAGTGCCAGCGAGCGCCATGGGAGCTTGCTCACAGATGGCCGAGTGCAGCCTGTCTTCTGCAAAGATACAGCAAATCGGATAAAGAACAAAACAAAATAATTTGTTTTTTACCCTGCCGCCCCTTCTAAGCCATGCAATCGGAAGATACAAACGTTGGGAAAGCACAGCCGATGATCCCTCAACAGCCGTAGGGGCGGATCCGCGTATCCGCCCGCAATTTGCCATTCAAAAGGGCTGTCCATTGCGTCCGTCCCTCGCGGGCGAATACGCGGATCCGTCCCAATGGTGGGAATGAGGGGGGCATCGGACCAACAGTGATCGAAAGAAACAGGATGTCTCTACCTCATTTTTTACCCTTCAAATATCCCTAACTATGCCATCGAAAAACGATAGTTATCATACGCCCCGCGCAGAGCTATGCTCCGCGCGGCCAAAAGCTATGCTCCGCGCGGCCGAAAGCTATGCTCCGCGCGGTCAAAAGCTATGCTCCGCGCAGGCCCCTTTTACCCTACTGAAAATCAATAAGTTGCGAAGGCGATGAAGAGATGTTGTGATGAAGGATGAAAGATGAGAA
>ONHE01000201.1 GCA_900317545.1 uncultured Prevotella sp.
CACTGAGACAGGGCAATAACGCGCTCGACTACCACTGGAAATGACCGCCGGCATCGTATGCTGCCTCTGTTGCCGATGAGCTGCAATTACTGCATATTCTCGTTTCCCTCTCCACCACTTGAAGCCATCCGAGGCTGCGAGAGCTGCGCCCGATCTGCTATTCTATACGGAACGCCGTCATCAGCCAGACCTTCTGCCCGTCAATATAAACAGGGAAATAATAGCGATAACGACCGGAAGGAGTCGGAAATGCTTCTGGGGACAATTTGGTTTTGCTGATATGCGTCTGCCCCGGCGCAAGGCATATGCCGATATCTGTCCATGCTCTCCGCATGGGGAGGGCGCGCCATACGCCATGCGCATCCAAAAAGGCAAGGTCCGTTTCCTCACCGATGAGGATGGTGTCTCTGCTGCCGTTATACAGTCGGGTGCTTACCATGCGCACATCGTGCGGATAGACGGTCTGACCGGCTATCAGACAAATGTTCAATGTGTCTTCGATGCCACCGTGATTGATGGGACGAGGCTCTTTTACACCTTCAAAGCTAACAAAAGGAGCGTCCGTTAAATGTTTCCTGACCAATGTCCGATTTTCCGGCGAATCAAAAATCAATGATACCATGATCACGTTTCCCTGAAGGTCAAAACCTGAGATCACCCGATTGGCGGGAGTCCCTTTCAGCATTTTTCTTTCCATGATGCGCATCGCGTTTTCCACTTCCTGACGAGAATAATGTCTGCCCTTGTCATTCAGCGTGTCTTTCTTCACGCCGATTGCCGTATCTGTCTCAATTGCTTCTTCGCTCATACTGTCTCGCCGGGCCGCAATGCTGTCATTGAAGCCAGACGGCCGTGAGGCTTTGAAATGGCAACTTGTCAATCCCCAAGTGACAAGTGAAAAGACGATAACGGACAACTTCTTCATCACGTGATCTTTTGAATGGAACTGATCAGTATGTATGCTGCAAAGATAAGCAAATTGATTCAATTTCTTTTGTTTCATCAAAAAATTATGGTCAGCCTGACAAATCTCCGCAGGTCATGTCCCGCAACCGGGTGCCACAGACATGATGGGCAGAAGGAAAAAATCCACGGCACCATTTGCAAGTATCAAATCATTTCCTTATTTTTGCCATACAAGAAAACCTAAATTTACAATTATGACAGAGAAAACCCTTGTGTTACTGAAGCCCTGCACCTTGCAGCGCGGACTTGTAGGCGAAGTGATCAAACGATTTGAGCAGAAAGGATTCCATCTCTGCGGCATGAAGATGATGCAGCTCGATGATGCTGTTCTGAGCGAACATTATGCCCATCTCGCATCGAAACCGTTCTTCCAGCGCGTGAAGGACTCCATGATGGCCGCACCGGTCATTGCCATGTGCTGGGAAGGAGTGGATGCCGTTGAGGCTGTCCGCAAACTGACGGGCGTAACCAACGGGCGTAAAGCCGAACCAGGAACCATTCGTGGCGACTTCTCCATGAGTTTTCAGGAGAACATCGTACATGCGAGCGACAGCCCCGAAACCGCAAAAGTTGAAATTGACCGTTTCTTCAAGCCTGAAGAGATCTTTACTTGGAAACAGGCATATTTCGATTTCCTTTACGCCAACGACGAGTTCTGATACTGCTTCTCCTTCACGCACGACAGAAGGAAACGTCCTGCCGGTTCCCTTCAGAGCCTGCAGGACGTTCCCTTCTGTCGACATGCGCTCCACGCAGGGGACAAGCTGACCGACATGTGCAGGCATGAAGGTCAATGGCCGGACCGGTGGAAGCAACATAACAGACGTCACCAAACTGCCGGACAGAGGTAAACAACGGTCAAATTGTTCCAGAATTGTTTTTTTTCTGCAAAAGTCGGGAATTTCTCGGATATTATTTCTATATTCGCCGTGTCTCTTGCTGCATTCGCCGCTTGATATCTGCAACACGAAGACAAGAAGACTTCTTCAACAGGGCAAGACCTTGAACTACTTTTCATCGACCAACTATTTCAGAACTGTATCAACGATAGTATTACCGGATCAAAAAGTGAACAAAAAAGTATATGCTCAGCCAAGCTCAGAGGCTATCATATTGAAAGATGACATTTGTACGTTGTCAACCAGTAAGGACAATACCATCCATGACGGGCATACAAATAAGGACCGCCAAGGGCCAGGAACTGGTGGAGATGAATCATTAGAAGGCGGAGATCTCGAAGCTGCAAAGAGATCCTTATTCAGTTTTGAAACTGAATGAAAGACAGAATAGCCTTCATTTCTTCTGTCAGCGGCTAAGACAATGGATCATCCGAGTCCACAAGAAAGTCTGTCAGTCATTCCAAGCACTTACTGACAGACAGGCTGCACGCCGATCTGTCGGCCGACCCGCCTGACACCTTGCCATGGATTGAGGAGCTGCAAGCTGCATCACCAGTTGTTCGGCAAGTGAATCGCCGAGGGGGGAAGCAGCTTTAGATCGCCCTACTCCAACTTTTTGCCAACCGACGAATCCACGACGTATGAGCGTGACCCGATGTGGACTACGGCCGGACCGGTGGAAGCGGCATACCAGACATCCCCGGCCTGCCAGACGGAGGCATACACCGGCTGCCCGGCCGTGATGCTGACGTCATCCGTGATGATCGAGCGCCCGTTCCCCAAATAGGCAGCGGTGACCCGACGGCCATGCCGTGCGACGACGCCGAACATCCCGCTGAGCCGGATACCGGCTGTTTCCACGGTCTGTCGGTCAAGTTCCGCGCTCAGAATCGTCTCTGTCTGCTCCTGGCGGCGACGCACGGTCAGCGCCCTGCCCGACCGCGCCCGGAGCGTCTCGACGGCTATGATGTCGGGCTGCGAATCCCTGACTGACTCGTAGACGGCGCAGAACGGATGTTCCCTTCCGTTCAGGCCTGTCTGCCTGACCATCAATGCGGGGGTCGGATGAGGCGGCATCGAGACATCGCCGGGGGTCAGACCGCGAACCATCGTGGTCGAAGGGGCATCCATGCGGAACACCTCCCGATGCCAGTCGCCGGTCATCCACAGCCGCGAGATGATGCCTTCGGGCAGGCCCCATTCGCACTGAAAGCCATTCGCGGTCTGTGTCCGGCTGACGTTGCGGAAGAAGCTGTAGCCGCCGCTGCGCGCCCGACCGATGGAGTCGACCGCCGTCCACTTCAACCCTTTCCCTCTCATCTGCATCCCGCCACCCACATGATGGAAGAGCCAGTCGTTGCTGTCTTGATCCGACCGGAACAGATCGACGTAGTAACCGCCCTCGTCCGACGTGCGGATCAACACCACCGTGCGGCGCTTCTCGGCTGCCGTGACATCGGCGAAGTTGATCCAGGGCGACACTGCCCGATCCGTGGAGAAGGCGTTCCGCGCCGGCATGGGCTCCATGGCATTGACTTCTATGTCGCCCTCCGTGTAACCGGGGAGAATGGTGTTGGCACCGGTGGCCGACTGATGATACTGATAATCTTTGCTCCAATAGGATTCATAGGCCGCCGCGTCGGGCACTAAGGCATAGCCGTGGCCGTAGAGTTGCACTGCCAGTCCGTTGGCCGAGAGGTGATAGCCTTTGCGTCCGCCGTAGAGATTGGCCATCAGCGGCCCGTTCTTCATCACGATGAAGCGGTGATGGGGCGAATAGCTGGCCCGGTCTTCAGCCGTCGGTCCGGCGTCCGGGATAGGATCGGCAAACGAGCAGATACCTGTCCAGTCGGCCTCTTCGCGCCGGTATTTGCCCATGGCGATACCCTTGTTGAGCGCTCCGGCGACCTTTTTCAGGCCGGAGCTGTCGCCCAGCACGGTGTAGTAGCTGAGCAGATTTTCCAAGGTGAGGAAGTTGGCCGCACCGCCGCGCGAGTCTCCGAAGGCCACCATGTTGGCCCGGCCGTCCATCCAGGGCAGCATGGCCATGGCCGCCTTCTGCAGCTTCGGATTGGTCTCCACGATGTCGATTCCCATCCGCCGCAGCATCACCGACCAGTCGAGCAGCATCTGCACCGTGCTGAACGAATAGCCGGGCGACTCGGGCCAGAGACCCGTGGCGTCATCATAGTTCTTCAGCATGTCGGGCAGACAGACGTGATAGGCCGTCGACTGGCGCAGGAGATAGTGGAGATAATATTGCCGCCCGTGCCCGTCGGCATAGGCGTTGTCGGCATCGAGCACGAGGATCGGGCGCAGGATCATGTTCCATCCGTTGACATTCCAGTTGCCGTCGCGCCCGCCGCGGATCAGGCCGAGGTCTATGAATCGCTTGAACACTTCTTCCGCCACGTCCTTCTCGCGCTTGCCGATCTGCTTCAGATGGGGCGCGGGATGGGCCTGTAGATAGTCGAAGAGGAAATCGTAGACGGTGGCGGCATGTAGTGCGAGGTCGTCGTGTATCTGCTCATAGTCATAGTAACCGAGTATGCCGCCGGGCTTCCAGCCGCCTTCGCCACCGCTCGACTTCCCCGGATCGAGGATCGGATTCATGTAATAGGTCCCCACGAGCCAGGTGTTGAAGATGTCGGCGGCAAACTTCGCGAATTTCTCCTCACCCGTCAGCCAGTAGACGAACGAGGCTTTCTCGGCCAGTGTCAGGATCTCCACATTGTTGCCCCGGATCATGTGCCCGCTCTTCTGATAGGGCACGAGCACGGGTTTGGCATCGGGATGCAGCCTGCTGACACCCATCATGTCACCGCTCTCATTGTAAGGGATGCGGTCTTCCAATGGCACATTCACATACTCGTTCCACACACGCATGCCCGGCATCCGCACTGTCGGGACGGGTGCGTTGCCCTCGCCGCGCTCCCAGGTCTGATCCTTCAGGTAGCACTGCGTGTAGCGGGCGCCGTCTTTCCAGTACATCGCCATCCGCGACACGATCCAGAGCGAGTCCTTCATGTGCCGGTCGGCATAGCGCTCCACCTCGTTTCTGATCCGCGTGAAGGCCTTTCCGGCCCAGTCTGTCTCGCGGATGCGCCGCCGGATCACGTCCCGCTCCGATGCCGAGGCATAGAGCCGGGGATGTGACAGAGAGGACGGGCTGACGATATCTGCCACCGTCCGCGAGATCACCGGACTGCCGTAGAACGACGAAAAACCTTCCCGGGAAGAGCCGCCTTGCACGTGTGCGATGAAGAAACCATAGATGCCCTCCTGCCGGTTGAGCCACGGATAGGCACCCGCCCACCCGGGCGAGCTCACCTGCAGGGCACGCCCGTCGCCGTCGACCAGTTCCCGCCAGAGCCCCAATCCGTAGATGCCGCGATGGCGCAGTCCCCATCCGCGCTCCACAAACTCGCCTGCTCCGACCTCCGCATCCTTCACCTGGTCAGCCTCCATCTCTGTCACGGAAGCGGCCGAGAGCACGCGCCGACCCTCGAAGACACCCATGTGGAAGATCATCTTCAGAAATCTCATATAGTCATTGAGCGTCGTACAGAGTCCTCCACCGAGCATCGGTGCATGGCCGCCGTCCGTGTTGACGGGCGTGAAATGCGAACGCCTCATTCCCAAAGGCGCGGCGATGTAGCGCTGGAACAGCGTCTCAAACGGTGCTCCGGCGGCCAATTCGGCCATCCGGCCTGCGATCTGCATCCCCAATCCGCCGTATTGGAAGCGGCGTCCCTGCCCGAACACGGTGTCCAAAGGCAGGATCTCGGCCACCGAGAGGGCCAGTTCGTTGTGATTGTCAACGCGCGGACGGGGCTGATAGGGCAGCACGCCCGAGGTGTGCGACAGCAGATGGCGAAGCGTGATCTTGCCTTTCGGGTCGTTGCGGTAGCTGGGTATCCAGCGCTCGACCGGATCGTCCCAGTCGAGTGCTGTGCGGTCTACGACGGCCGCCACCGTCGCTGCAGCCACCCATTTGCCGGCCGACGCCACGTAGACCTGCGTCTCGCCATCTGCAGTCCCATAGTTTTTGCGGAAGATGATCCGGTCGTCCTTTGCCACGGCAATGGCTCCGCCGGGATAGTAGCCCCGGCTCATCCAGCCGCTGATGATCGTATCCAACGGTGTGAAATCATACGTGCCGGCCGTCTGTGCATGAACGGTCAGAATCTGAGACACACAGAGTGTCAGAAGAAGAAACAGTTTGCGCTTCATCGTGAACGATTTTTCACCCCTATCGGCCGATAGACCGCAGGGGGGCGTTTATACCTATTTATATATGCCGCCCAACTGTTTTCGTCCGCTTGCCGGACATCTTGCCTGCCGAGATTCCCTGGCGCAGCCCGCTGCGCCTTCAGTGACCCGGAAGCCGGTCTGCATGACTATCAAGCAAAAACAGTTCGGTCTATGATGACCGATTGGGATTTAAAAAGATTACGGATGAGCGCACCCATTTACGCAGGGCAGACCTAAAAAAATCGAAGCCACGACATCCCTGAAACAGGCACTTCCGCTCCGCCTTCCGCTGCGGACAGCACTTGACGCCCCGGAGCCATCCGCTGCGGAAGGCGACTCTATTCTTCGCTTTCCTGACAGCCTATATGCTGCCCCACAAGATAGCCTGTCGTCCACGCCGCCTGCAGGTTGAAGCCGCCCGTGATGCCGTCTATGTCAAGCACTTCGCCCGCAAAAAAGAGGTGCGGACAGCGCTTGCTCTCCATCGTGTTCAGGTCGATCTCGCTCAGGGAGATGCCGCCACAGGTCACAAACTCTTCCTTGAACGTCCCCCGCCCGGTGATTTCATAACAGTCGTTGGTGAGGAGTTCGACCAACCGGTTGAACCCCTTCCGCCCCAATTCGGCCCATCGCTTCCCCTCATCGAGGCCGCCTTTCGACAGCAGATAGCTCCACAGGCGCGACGGCAAGACCTGCGGGCGCTGCGATCCTAACTGTCTCTGCGGATGAGATGCGCCCAATCGGACCAGCATCTCTTCCACTTCGGACCGCCGCAAGGCCGGGAGCCAGCAGACTGACATCGCCGAGCGGTAGCCGCATTCGTGCAGATGGCGCGCCGCATACGACGAGAGCTTGAGGATTGCGGGGCCACTCATGCCCCAATGGGTGATGAGCAGCGGGCCCGAAGCCTGAAACTTGGTCGACGGGATGCTGACCGAGGCCTCGCCGACCACGGTCCCCATCAGGCTTCGGAGCGCACGGTCGGCCATGTCGAACGTGAACAGCGACGGTACGGGAGCCTCCACCCTGTGCCCCAACCCGTCAAGATGGCGGAGCAGAGAGGCTTTCGGCGCACCGCCGGTGGTGACGGCCACACGATCCGCACGTACCGTCTCGCCGTTGCCGAACAGCAGTTCCCAGGCGCAGTCGGCCGTCTGCGTCATCCGCTCCAAGCGGCATCCGGTCCGAATCTCGACACCCGTCCGGCGGGCTTCGCCCACCAGACAGTCGGCCACCGATGCCGACTGCTGCGACCGGGGAAACACACACGCGTCGGCCTGCGTCACCAACGGCACGCCTTTACGCTCAAACCAGGCGTAGGTCTGCCGGTGGTCAAAGTGTCGGAACCATCGTTTCAGCTGCCGGTGCCCGCGTGGATAGGCCTGACGGAGATCCGTGATCAGCTCGAAGGAGTTGGTCAGATTGCAGCGTCCGCCACCAGTGACGAGCACCTTGGCCAGCACGTTCCGGTTTCGTTCGTAGATCACCACCCGCGCCTCCGGCCACTTGTCCTTGGCCGTGACAGCCGCAAAGAAGCCGGCTGCGCCGCCTCCGATGATCGCGATATGCAAGGGATTCTTCGTCATGTGCATCAGGATTGTGGGGATGAAGTCAGGATCCGCGCGTTCCGCAGCGTTGCGCTCCGCCGGCCACGCAGATCCTCCCGCCTGCAAAGATAGGAAAAAATTCCAGTCTGCAGCCATCCTTCCCCCGAAACATCCCGTTCTTTCGGTCAATCCTACACCCGACTTCCGTTCCCCGATCCCCTGTCCAAAAGGCTGACGCGACGGCCTTCATCACCTGAAAATGATGGGCCGATGGCCATTCATTGGGTAAGAAGAGATCGTGAAACGTAGTAGTATAAAAGACTAAAGAACATGAAACATCCTACACCTGTCATTGCACTGCTTCTGGCATTTTCAGCTGCTCCGGTCTGCGCCCAGCAGATTCACGAGTCCGATTTCAGCACGAACGCGCATCCGCGCATCTTTGTCACCGATGCCGACCGCCCCATGCTCCAAGCCAAGGTCCGCACAGTCAGCTGGGCCGGAGCGCTGTATGAAGACATCAAACGCGAGGTCGATCCGATCATGAAGATTCATGAGCAGAATCCGGGGTATGTCATTTCGAGGATGCAAATGCACTGGGAGCCGGGCAAGCACTACACGCACTTCTATACGCAGGGCAACTATATCCCGCGCCGAAGCGGCAACGCCAAGTATCCCACGGTGCGTCTGACCTACGGGCGGGCGGCCTCCCATTCTGTCCCCTTGGCCCCTTTGGACAAGATCATACCCTATGGGGACGGCTCACTCACAATCCCTGCCGGCACGAAGACAGGCATCTACAAGATCACGGAGCGTGGCGACGACATGCTGTCTCGGCTCGGCTCGACGGTAAAGTATGACACCGTGGCATTCGACCATACCGGACTGGGAACCGAAGTGGTCAACAGGGCCTTCATACAGTTGGCTTGGAAAGCATCGGTCCTATACTATTTTACATACGACAAACGGTATGCACGACTGGCGGCCGATATCCTTTGGACCTTTGTACGTGGCGCCGCGCAGCAGTTTCCTGTCAATCCGGACGAGCAAGGAGGCTCCAACGGCTATCTGTCTTATGAGACTTTAGGCGACACACGCCACTTCGCGACGCTCCCCCTGGCCTATGACATGATCTATCATTATCTCCATGATGAATACTTCGACACCAAACAGTTCCGCCAGGGCATACCCGGCGAACCCTGGGCACCGCCACATCCGGAGGGGAAACAATGGGCCTTGAACCAATTCGAGATCATGTTCAAACGGCTGATTGACAACAAACTGCAACGTGGTGGCGGATTGATCGGCAACTGGAACCTGAACGAGCAGCAGTCGGCCATGCTCTATGCGCTGGCTTTAGATGCCGACTCCACCTATAAGGACGGCAAAGGAAGAGACTACTATGTCAATCAATTGATCTACGGGCCCACCACACCCACGCATGGAGCCTATGTGGATGTGCTCCGTGCCAATATCAGCCCCTCCACCGGTCTCTGGCCGGAGGCACCGGGAGGTTACGGCCAAGGATCGATCTCACAGCTCATCAAGTTCGGCTACATCTACTATCGCAACGGGATCGACCTGCTTTCCCGCGATCCGCTGTTGCGCAAGATGTCTGCCGCCATGCCGCAGATGCTCTTCCCCAACGGATATGTCACCAATTTCGGAGATGCCACCTATTCAAAAATCAACACGGATCAGTTGGAACTGATGATCGCCTATTGCCACGCCAAAGGTGATCGCGCCGGCGAACAGCACTTTGCTGACCTGATGGGGTTTGCCGGCTCCCGCGACTTCCGCAATGAGTTCTATCTGCCCCTGTTCTTTTATTTACCGGAGATTCCGAAACCGGATCGGGCTCCAAGATTGGATCGTACCTCCTATTCGAAAGTATATTCCCTCATCTTCGAACGCAACAATGCCGCAGACCACCGTGACGCGCTGGCCTTCACGCTCGACGGCTATGGCCGCAACATGGGACACCGCCAGCCCAACGGCATGAACATGGAACTCTACGGACGAGGCCATGTGCTCGCGCCCGACCAGGGCATCGGACAGGACTATTGGAGCAAGGACACCCACGAATACAAGATCAACGTAGCCGGACACAACACGGTCAGCCCCAACGGATGCGGTGCGGACAACGACCTGCCGCAAGAATTGGAGATCCGACATGCCGAACCGGCGGTCATCGACGGCGGTAAACCGGACTTCGAGGTCTCCCCTTTCCATCAGTATGCGGAGGCCTTCAACCATTTCACCACCAAGGAGATCAACGCCGACCAGCAGCGGCTGCTTTCCATCATAAGGACTTCTGCCAAGACTGGATACTTCGTGGACATCTTCCGCTCGCGTACCCATGAAGGCGGAGACCGATACCATGACTATATCTACCACAACATGGGCATCTCGTCCGCCATGCTTGATGCCGACGGAAAAGCCATGACCATGACCGACGAACCGCTCGATTCGACCTCTGGAAAGGGTTATTCCTTTTTTGAGACTTTAGGGTCTAAACGAACCACCGGAAACTTCTCCGTCGACTTCAATCTCGGAGTGGACAGCACGCACATGCGGATGTTCATGCTCGGAGAAAAGGGGCGCACGGTCTATCAGCTCCATTCCTTGTTCAATCATCGATACTATATCCCCGCGCTCCGCCGTCTTCCCGTGCCCGCCGTGATCGTCAGAAACGACGGGGAGGCGTGGAACAGACCTTTCATTGCCGTGTTTGAGCCTTACGGAAATGGTGCAGAGCGACAGATCGAACAGATCGAAAGGGAACAGACGGCCGATCAGCCGGGAGTGGACAAACTGACGGTCAGGCTGACGGACGGCGTGCGCAAGGATCGCATCCTCCACTGCACGGACAGCACCGTGACTGCCCACTATGCCGACATCCGCTTCCGCGGCACCTTTGCCGTGGTCAGCTACACGGGTCGGAGCATCACTGCCATCTATTTAGGCAATGCCACTTCGTTCCGCGCCAAGGGGATCCGTATCTCCGGCGAAGCACCTTTCGACGGATGGTTTGTCCTCGACCACGGTGTCTGGAAATACCGTTCCCGCCAGCAGATCACAGTCAAGGGCAGGCGAAAGGCCATCCCTGCCGGTCTCTGACCGCTCATTTGCCCCGCCCTGGAACATGCAGCACAGAGCCTAAAAGACCAGTCAGGCTGTACCGAAAAAGCCCTCCCGCCGGAAAGGGAGCAGGAGGGCAAAAGCTGAAAGAGCGGGCAACAACATCCGCATCATGATTCTGACATGAGTACAACGGTCCAGGGCTTCAGCGTGAGATACAGGGTAAGCTGACCGCGCGCATCGGCCTGGACCGTCTGCTTCAACGTGTTCCAGCCCGCCTCCTTCAGTCTGCGGGTCTGATCCCTTGTGGGCGAATGCGGCTTGCCCATCCTCACCCACTCGTCATAGGCATTCCCGTGATCTTTGTCCAAGGTCTCAAGTTCGAACCGTGCATGCGGACGCAATCCCCGGAGCAGGCAGTTGACCGTCTTGTCAGATGCGTCCATATAGTCGTTCTGATGGCGTGCACTGGGCACCTGCTGCTCGTATTCTGACGGGTAATTATAGGCGATGGCTGTGATCTTGCCGCTTTCGGAATGCCTGCTGACAATCAACGGATCCTGCTGATAGATGCACTCGTCGCCTAACCGGCACAGCATCCGGTAGGCATGGAAGGCAGGTTTGACGATGCCCTGATAGTTGATCATGCCGAATCCGCCATGGAAGATCTCCTCTCCGCCACCCTTTTCCTCAAAGATATCAGTGAAGGTCCAGTACATGACGGAGTTGACGCGGCCGTCATTCTCTATGTTTGCCTTGACGATATAGGCTGCCGGAGGGAGCAGGTCATGCATCGGGTCTCGGCTACTGGGCGAAGTGCTCCATTCGGTGATATGGATCTCCGCCTCCGGATATCGGCTTTCGGCGACCGTCTTGCGCAACCAGCCGATGTCGTCACGCAGGGAGTGGACATAACGGATGGCATCCTTGCCATGCTTCGTGACTGGATCGAGGGCATAGTCGGTCGGATAAGCGTGACAACTGATGAAGTCGACAGGCAACGAACGGTCCGCGCAGAAACGCAGAAAATCCTCTATCCACACGCCTTTCCACTGCTGCCGGTTGATCTGATCCTGCGGATAGAAGACCGACTTCGCGTTGTCACACCGCTCGCCGTCATGACGCCCGTCGGCTATAAAATTGCTTGTGGCCGGGCCGCCGACACGCAGGCGCGGGCTGACGGCCTTCACCGCGCGGGCCGTCGTCTCGTAGAGGGCGAAATAGTCGCTGCGCGTACCGTCGAAAAATCCGAAGTCGAGGTTCGGCTCATTCCACACTTCGAAATACCACCGGCTCACTTCGTCGATACCGTAGCGTTCGACCACGTGCTCGCAGAACGCCTTCACGAGGTCGTGCCACTTCGGATAACGGCTGCGATCAGGCGTCACCCGATTGCGGTACCACATCTGCAGCTTAGACGTGTCGGCAGCTATGCCTTTCGGAAAGAAACTGAGTTCGACGAACGGACGGATCCCCTTGGTCAGCATCCTGTCATATACGTCATCCACATATTGCCAGCTATAGACCGCGCGGTTGCCATGTTCGAAATAGACACACATGTCATCATCGAAGAGCGCATGCATGCGCAGGTACTTGAAATGACAATGATCCTGCACCGTCTGCAGCTGTTCCTGCCAGCTGGCACGCAGTCCTTCGTTGACCCGACCGGCACAGACGCCTGTGCTCCAGGTGTGTCGGAGCGGCTTCACGACAGCCGTGCGGAGATCGATGGTCTGTGCTTTAGCCCCCGCACATAGCGTCAGCGCGAGGGTCATCAAGAGTTTCTTGTTCATTTTGTTTATTCTATTGATTGATAGACCTGTTTGCGTCATAGCCTCTCCCGACCCGCTATGCGCGCACCGGCCGGACCTTCAGCCCGGTCACCTCGCGATGTCTGTTACCGAAGATGGACCGTCCAACGGGCGACAAGTCGGGCAAGCCCTCCCGGCAGATCCATCAGTGGACGCCTCATGAGGACGAGGGCGGGAGGATGGGATCTGACAAAATAACGAACATATGCAGCCTCCATGCTTAATGGCAGGCAGATTATTTTTGTACCTGCAGCATCCGCTTTTCGCCTGCAACAACTTTTCCTGCACGTGCAAAGACGACAGAGCGAGGGGAAGAAAAACACGCCCGCAATCAATAATCCATATCCGCCGCAATTCCATGTCAGCCGTAGGGACGGATCGGCGTATCCGCCCGCAAAGAGCGATCCATCC
>ONHE01000199.1 GCA_900317545.1 uncultured Prevotella sp.
AAGGTGATGTATGGGGATATTACCCACAAGGAAGGGTACAAGCCTTACATGGGTCTGATACCTTCAGAAAAGAGCTACTATGCCCGCAACTCCAAGGGCAAGATGGTTCCCGTTCATGAAGTGGGGTGGGCTGACGCTTCGGCTACTCCGACCCTCTTGCTGGTGATGGCTTCATCAGGATGCGGCACAGCCTACACAGGCACCGTGGGCATGCAGTTCTCGATCGACAACATCGCGCTGGTTTTCTGACCCTTGGCAACGAGACCTCACACTGCAACTCCACCTTATTATATCTTTCCCGACCTATATGCAGGCTGTCGACAAACCGTTCCACTGGCTTGTGCACCATCTGTCGGGCCAAGCCATGACTCTCCCCCTGACAAGTCGTTGCTGTCACGACCGATGTTGACAACGGGAATCCCGGAAGCGGGGGCAGTGATTTCATATCGGCCGGCCGGTCTTCATCCACAGCTTAAACGGATTTCCCCCACCTGTCTTCAAGCCGCTCCGATCGCCGGTCCTTTCAGACTTTCGGATGCAATACGGTGAAGACAGATGGGGGAAAGATGGATGCCGACAGGTCGCCTTACTCTGCTTTGTCGCTGATGGCCTGCTTGATGAGCGCTTCAAGTTCGTCACACAGCTCTGGGTTGTCTTTCAGGAGCGCTTTCGTGGCGTCACGTCCCTGACCCAATCGGGAACCGTTATAGGAGAACCAGGAACCGCTTTTCTGGACGATGCCATACTCTACGCCGAGGTCAAGGATCTCTCCTATCTTGCTGATTCCTTCGCCGAAGGTGATCTCAAACTCAGCCTTGCGGAACGGAGGAGCCACCTTGTTCTTGACCACTTTGACCCTCACCTGATTGCCGATGACCTGATCGCCGTCCTTGATGCTTGTCACCCGGCGGATGTCAATGCGCACGCTGGCGTAGAACTTCAGCGCGTTGCCGCCCGTGGTGGTCTCCGGATTGCCGAACATGACACCGATCTTCTCGCGCAACTGGTTGATGAAGATGCACGTGGTGTTGGTCTTGCTGATGGTTGACGTGAGCTTGCGCAGGGCCTGGCTCATCAGTCGGGCCTGCAGACCCACTACATTGTCGCCCATGTCGCCCTCGATTTCTTTCTTCGGCGTGAGTGCTGCGACCGAGTCGATGACCAGTATGTCGATGGCGCTGGAGCGTATCAGTTCGTCGGCAATCTGCAAGGCCTGCTCGCCGTTGTCGGGCTGCGAGATCCAGAGGTTGTCCACGTCGACGCCCAACTTGGCCGCATAGAAGCGGTCGAAAGCATGCTCCGCGTCGATGAAAGCGGCGATGCCGCCCCGCTTCTGGGCTTCTGCGATCGCATGGATGGCTAATGTCGTCTTACCTGAAGACTCCGGGCCGTAGATCTCGATGATGCGTCCGCGCGGATAACCGCCTACGCCCAGTGCGGCGTCAAGACCGATGCTGCCCGTCGGGATGACCTCTACGTTCTCCACGTTCTCATCCCCCATCCGCATGATCGACCCCTTGCCGAAGTCCTTCTCTATCTTTGACATGGCTGCCTGGAGGGCTTTGAGCTTGCCCTCCTGCTGTGCCTTCAACTGTCCCGCCTGCTCTGCGGCCAGTTCTTCTTCTGTTTTCTTTGCCATAATGGTTGTCTTCTGATTGGTTGATATGATTCTTTAGAGTTCGATATCCTGATCGAATTCTTCATGCCAAGGAAGTCCCTGCTCACCCAATACTTTCAGGAACGGATCCGGGTCGAAATCTTCCACGTTCCACACACCCGGCTTCCGCCACAGTCCCTTGAAGAACATCATGGCTCCGGTCATGGCCGGAACGCCTGTCGTATAGCTCACTCCCTGCATGCCCGTCTCCTTGTAGGCGTCCTGGTGTTTGCAGTTGTTATAGATATAATAGGTGCGTTCCTTTCCGTCTTTCAGTCCGCGGATGCGGCAGCCGATGCTTGTCTCGCCTTCATAGTTTTCTCCCAAGTCCTGCGGATTGGGCAGCACGGCTTTGAGGAACTGCAGCGGCACGATGTTGACCTTGACTTTCCGGTCCGGCTGATCGCTCAGCGGCGCCTCGTATTCGATCTCGTCGATGCGGTCGAGACCTAAGTTCTGGATCACGCGGAGATGAGTCAGATACTCCTGACCGAAGGTCATCCAGAAGCGTCCGCGCCGGATGGTGGGGTAATTCTTGACGAGCGACTCCAGCTCTTCATGGTGCATGAGATAGCTTTCGCGCGGTCCGATGTTGGGATAGGTGATGGGCCGGTGCACGGCAAGTGGCTCCGTCTCGATCCACTGGCCGTCTTCGTAGTAGAGGCCCTTCTGGGTTATCTCGCGTATATTGATCTCGGGGTTGAAGTTGGTGGCAAATGCCTTGTGATGATCGCCGGCATTGCAGTCGACGATGTCGAGATACTGAATCTCGTCGAAGTGGTGTTTGGCAGCATAAGCCGTGAACACGCCGCTCACGCCGGGATCGAAGCCGCACCCGAGGATGGCTGTCAGGCCGGCCTGCTCGAAGCGCTCCTTGTAGGCCCATTGCCAGCTGTATTCGAAGTGAGCTTCGTCTTTGGGCTCATAGTTGGCCGTATCCAAGTAGTTGACACCACAGGCAAGGCAGGCGTCCATGATGGTCAGGTCCTGGTAGGGGAGTGCCAGATTGATGACAAGTTCGGGCTGATAGCTCTTGAAGAGGGCTGTCAGTTGTTCCACGCTGTCGGCATCGACCTCGGCGGTCTGAATGTTCATCGTGTAGCCCTTCGCATGAATGGCCTGCACGAGTTTGTCACATTTCTCTTTGTGATGGCTTGCGATCATCAAGTCAGTGAATATTTCCGGATTCTGTGCGATCTTGAATGCCGCTACGGTAGCTACGCCGCCGGCTCCGATCATAAGTACTTTTCCCATAGTGGTTATTTGATTTCGTTAGCTTTGATTCCTAATGCGTTCATCAGACTGTAGCCGAGTATCTCCTGCTGGAAGTTGCCCCCGGCCATCGGCTGCATGGCGAAGACGGTGACGCGCTTGCCTTCCGTGTCGGCGTCGTGCAGCGAGCGGCGCACCCGTTCGTAGGTTTCGCCGTCCTCCGCGTCGGGTATGAGCATGATGCGTTTCACTTCCCGGTGTCCGACGGCAGTCTGGAGCAGGTCCGTCAGATAGTCGGCCTTGGAGGCAAGGTCGTTCGTTGCGTAGGCGTTGACGATAAACTCTCCGAGCTGCTCATCTCTGAAAGCACGGCCGTTGAGGTCGGCTGCGTAGTCGGCGGGCACGAAGTTTTCCATCCGTGTCTGCTGCGGGTCGTGGACCAAGACGAGCTGGGTCTCGTGATTGCCGGGCCGCAGGCCGCCGTCGAGGGCGATGCAGACGGCCCACTGGCTCAGGTCGGCGGGCGGGATGCGGCGGCCGAGCATACGCTCAAACTGCACGCTGAGCAGAAAGGCGACGCGGTCTATGTAGTCGGCATCGGCGATGATCAGGTTTTCGCTCAGTCTGATATTTTCTTCCTTCATACTGCAAAGATAACGAAAAAGGGTAGAATCTCAAAATAAAACCCCATTTTTATCCAAGCGTCTCTGCTGCCTTTCCCTTCCGCCTCGGAACGGAGATCGGAGGGGGATCCGCTCACGGCGGACTTCACGCAGAATGCGGCTCCGGGCACCGCCGATGACGAAAAAAGTGGGCGGAGAATTCCTGTATTTCGAAGATAATTTGTATTTTTGCATCAAACAAACTATCATCTAAACGAAAGAATATGAAAAGTGTATTGGAAGGAAGACCCGCCTTGGAGAAAGAGGTCATGCAGATAGCCGAAGTGGCAGGGTATCTATGGCAGAACGGATGGGCCGAGCGCAACGGCGGCAACATCACCGTCAATATCACAGAGCATGTCGATGACGCCATCAGGGCATTGCCCGCCATCAGCGAAGTGATGCAGATCGGCGAGACGCTGCCTTATCTCAAAGGGCAGTATTTCTTCTGCAAGGGCACCGGAAAGCGCATGCGCGACCTGGCCCGCCGACCGATGGAGAACGCGAGCATCATCCGCATCCTCGACGACTGTGCCTCCTATGTCATCGTGGCCGATCATCCGGTCCTTCCGACATCGGAATTACCGTCCCATTTGGCTGTCCACAACCGTCAGCTCGAGTTGGGTTCGGGCAACAAGGCCACGGTGCATACCCACCCCATAGAGCTCGTCGCCATGAGCCATAATCCCGCGTTCCTCGGGAAGGACGTCCTGAGTCGGTTGCTGTGGAGCATGATCCCAGAGACGAAAGCTTTCTGTCCGTTGGGCTTGGGCATCGTTCCTTATAAGCTCCCGGGCAGCGTGGAGATGGCCAAGGCCACGATAAAGGAGCTTGAAGAGTATGACGTCGTCATGTGGGAAAAGCACGGCGTCTTTGCCAAGGGCACCGATGTGATGGCAGCGTTCGACCAGATCGACGTGCTCTCGAAGAGTGCCAAGATCTATCTCGACTGCCGTGCGATGGGCTTTGAGCCTACCGGCATGAGCGACGAACAGATGGGCGAGCTGACCCGCGTCTTCGGTCTGCCGAGATAACGGCCGTGCAAGGTCATGATCAGTTTGGGTGGATCTTCATCTTGCCCAGTGTATTAAATATGGGCGGATGCTGACAACGGCATGACGGGAGACCGTAGGAAAACTCGCAGAACAAAGGTTCTGACAGGGGCGGATGCTGACAACGGCATCCGTTTTTTGTGCCTCCGCATGGGCGATTCTCTGTTCCCGACCGGCTTAGAAGGGTCTTTCCGTCGGACGAAAAAGCCCGATTGGCAGACGGGGGCAAAAGTGCCTGAAACAGGGCGTTTTCCTATGCCCGGCGCGGAGCTATGCTTTCGACGCCCGAGAGCATAGCTCCGCGCCGCCCAAAGCTATCATATTGGCGGCCCAAAGGATAGCTCTGCGCCGGGCGCATGATAGGGGTGCCGTGAGCAGGTGCGAAAAATGAACGGACAGGAGATGTGAAATAGGTGTTAAATGACTGATATTCAGGTGCTTTGGATGCTTGGTCCGGGAAGGGCAAAGCGGTGGTCCGGTCATGGCAGCTGATGGGTAGGGCATGAAAAAGGCGGGCCTCCGGGAGGTCCGCCTTGACGATAGGGTCAACGGATGTGCGTCTCATTCAGCTTCCGAAGCTTCCACGGCGCGGAAGTGGACGAGATCTTCAGCCTTGAACTGCTCGATATATGCGGCGTGCCCGGTCACCTCCTCTTCGGCCATGCGGACAAATACGTTGGCGCTCTTTGCGAAGAGTTCGGGGGCGCGGGATGCGTCATCCATGATCAGGAGCGACTCGATGATGTCGGCGGTCATGTTGTACAGACGGCGCCCGAGGAAGTCGTGCAGCTCCTGGCTGGCAGCTGCCTTGACGGTCTCGATGGCCTTTTCGTACAGCCCGACGAGCTTGGCCGCACGGTCGCGGAGCGGTTTCATGCAGTCGCAGACCTCGTTGCCGAGCATCTCACGGATGATCTCAAGGTAGGTGCCGTTGGTGATGTAGCGGATGGCAGCCACCACCTGCAGTTGCGTCGTGCCCTCATAGATGGAGAAGATGCGCGCGTCGCGGTAGAGACGCTGGCTCTTATATTCCATGATAAATCCTGAACCGCCGTGGATGCTGATCGCATCATAGGCATTCTGGTTGGCATATTCGGAGTTGATACCTTTCGAGAGCGGGGTGAAGGCGTCAGCCAGACGCGTGTATTTCTTCATCTCCTGACGTTCCTCGGGGGTGAGCTTGCGGTCGCGGGCGATGTCTTCGAGCGCCTTGTAGATGTCCACATAGCGGGCTGTCTGATAGAGCAGCGAGCGCCCGGCGTCCAGTTTGGCCTTCATGCGTGAGAGCATGTCATAGACGGCAGGCATCGTGATGATCTTTCTGCCGAACTGTGCGCGGTCCTTGGCGTAGGCTAATGCCTCGTTGTAAGCTTCCTGCTCGACACCCACGCTCTGTGCCGCGATGCCCAGACGGGCACCGTTCATCAGTGCCATGACATATTTGATGAGACCCATGCGGGTGCTTCCGCAAAGCTCGGCCTTGGCGTTCTTGTAGACCAGTTCGCAGGTAGGCGAGCCGTGGATGCCGAGTTTGTTCTCGATGTGTCGCACGTCCACGCCTCCGTTACGCTTGTCATAGATGAACATGGAGAGGCCGCGGCCGTCGCGGGTGCCTTCTTCGGAGCGCGCCAAGACAAGGTGTATGTCCGAGTCACCATTGGTGATGAAGCGCTTCACGCCGTTCAGGCGCCAGCAGTTCTCCTTCTCGTCGAAAGTGGCTTTCAGCATCACGCGCTGCAAGTCACTGCCTGCGTCGGGCTCGGTGAGATCCATTGACATTGTTTCACCTGCACAGATGCGGGGGATATACTTGGCTCTCTGCTCCTCGCTGCCAAACTCATAGAGCGTGTCGATGCAGCTCTGGAGCGACCAGATGTTCTGGAAGCCGGCGTCGGCAGACGAGATCACCTCCGAGAGCATGGAGAAGACCGTGTTCGGGAGGTTCAGCCCGCCGTAGCGGCGCGGCATGCTCACACCCCAGAGGCCAGCCTTCCGGGTGGCATCGAGGTTGTCAAGGGTCTTGCTGGCGTAGCGCATCCGGCCGTTATCAAGATGCGGCCCCTCGGCATCTACCGCCTCTGCGTTGGGCTCGATGACATTCGCAGCCACATCGCCGGTGATTTCGAGGATGCGCCGGTAGTTCTCGATCGCGTCTTCATAGTTTACGGGAGCATCTTCAAAGTGCTCTTTGTCTTCGTAGTTCCTTTCCTTCAAGTCTACGATTCGCTGCATCAGAGGATGGTTCAGATGGAACCCAATCTCTGGATGGTCTGTATAATAGTTTGACATAAATTTCTGTTTTAAGAAGTAGGGACTAAGGATGTGAGGGAGCAAGCAGAATGGGGCGAATGTCCAGCGGTACATGTCCGTCCTTGACGGCCACGCCATTTTACGCATCTGCCGCTTCCTCTCCTCCTTTCTCCTTACTACTTCGTATTATTCTTATAGTATTTGATGAGCTTCGGAACCACTTCCTCCACCGTCCCGTTGATCACATAGTCGGCTATCTGGTTGATAGGCGCGTCGGGATCGCTGTTGATGGAAATGATGATGCCTGCATCCTGCATGCCGGCGATATGCTGTATCTGGCCGGAGATGCCGCATGCGATGTAGACCTTGGGATGCACGGTCACACCGGTCTGGCCTACCTGACGGTCGTGGTCTATCCATCCTGCGTCGACGGCGGCACGGCTTGCGCCGACTTCTCCGTGCAGCTCTTTGGCCAGCTGAAACAGCATGTCGAAGCCCTCCTTGCTGCCTACGCCGTAGCCGCCGGCCACAACGATGGGTGCTCCCTTCAGATTGTTCTGGGCGGCCTCCACGTGTCTGTCGATCACTTTCACCACGTAGTCCACCTCGGGAACATATTTGGCCACGTCAGGATAGATCACTTCGCCCTTCGCCTTGCCTTCATACAGCGCTTTCTGCATGACGCCGCTGCGCACCGTGGCCATCTGCGGGCGATGGTCGGGATTGACGATCGTGGCCACAATGTTGCCTCCGAAAGCCGGCCGGATCTGATAGAGCAGGTTCTTGTAGACCTTGCCCGTCTTCTTCTCTTCGTAGTCGCCGATCTCCAACTGCGTACAGTCGGCCGTCAGACCCGACGTCAGTGACGAGGACACCCGAGGCCCCAAGTCGCGCCCGATGACCGTTGCGCCCATCAGTGCGATCTGCGGTTCCTGCTCCCGGAAGAGGTTTACGAGAATGTCAGTATGTGGTGCCGACGTATAGGGAAACAGTCCCTCTGCGTCGAATACGAATAATTGGTCTACGCCATAGGGCAGGATCTGATCCTCCACTTTGCCCTTGATGCCGGTGCCGGCGACTACTGCCTGCAGGTCGACACCTAACTCATTGGCCAGCTTGCGGCCCTTTGTCAACAGCTCTTGGGAAACCTCCGCAACTGTCGTTCCTTCGATTTCGCAATATACAAATACGTTGTTCATAACTCTTGGTTCACGCTTTTTTAACCGATAATCTTTTCATCCAACAGTTCCTTCACCAAGCTCTCCACGTCTGCATCGGACGCCGTGAGCGTCTTACTTTCCTTGGCTTGGAACACGATATTCTGCACGGCTTTCACCTTCGTGGGTGATCCGGCCAGTCCGCATTGCTGTGGATCACCATCCACGTCAGCCACTGACCACTGGTTGAGCGTCAGATAGGGACGCTCGTCGTATAGCGCAGCCCAAGGCTCGTCACCCTTCCGTTCCATCGGGCAGGTGGCATATTTGTACTTCATCACTAACTTGGCGTTGCAGGGGCGGCATGGTGCGGCGCTGCCGTTGACCGTGACCACGACCGGCAGAGGTGCCTCCACGGTCTCCACGCCTCCGTCTATGTGGCGGCGGATCGTGGCAACCCCGTCTTCGATCTTCAGAATCTCCTCGGCGTAGGTTACCTGGTTGAGACCTAATTTCTGTGCAACCTGCGGTCCTACCTGTGCCGTGTCGCCGTCGATAGCCTGTCGTCCACCAATGATGATATCAACGTTCCCGATCTTCTTGATGGCTGTTGCGAGCGCATAGGAAGTGGCCAGCGTGTCGGCCCCGGCAAACAGGCGGTCGGTCAGGAGCCATCCTGTGTCTGCACCGCGGTATAGTCCTTGGCGGATGATTTCACCCGCACGGGGAGGTCCCATGGTAAGTATTCCTACGGTGGAACCTGGGTTCTGGTCTTTCAATCGGAGTGCTTGTTCCAGGGCATTCAGATCTTCCGGATTAAAGATTGCAGGCAAGGCGGACCGGTTGACGGTACCTTCGGCCGTCATGGCATCCTTGCCTACGTTCCTCGTGTCAGGCACTTGCTTGGCAAGTACGACAATTTTTAAATTCATGTTATGTGTATTATAATTGTGAAGTTACCATTTATTATGGGCGCAAAATTACTAACTTTTTGCTTCGTAGCAAAAAAAAAACATGTTAAAATGCACATAAGACACTCAACTGTGCACATTTATGACCAATTGTGCAATAATATAAAAAACTCCTGCCACGGTCTTCCGGTGTCCGTATTTTTTAGTATCTTTGCGTTCAGATAAATCATTCAAATCAACAACAATCCTGCTTATGAAGCGCCTGACATCTACTCTTTCGCTCTTGTTTGCCATCTGCGGATCGGCAATGGGGCAAGGCTTTGACAACCTCCCGAATCCTATAGCTGATGTAAACCATGTGGTTGACAACACTCCTGATTCCATTGGCAAAGCCCTGATGAATCGTCCGGCTCCCGGATCGACACGCGTCGGGACCAATCCGGTGCTCTTCCTGATCGGCAATTCGACCATGCGCAACGGCACATTGGGCAACGGCAACAACGGCCAATGGGGCTGGGGCTACTTCGCCAACCGGTATTTCAATGCGGCGAAAATAACGGTCGAGAACCAGGCATTGGGAGGCATGTCGACCCGGACGTTCTATACGAAGCTATGGCCGGCCGTGCGTGAGGCGCTCCGACCGGGCGACTGGGTGATCATTTCGATAGGTCACAATGACAATGGCCCGTTCGATGAAGGCCGCGCAAGGGCCGTGATACCCGGCGTGGGTGACGATTCGCTCCGCGTGAAGATCAAGGAGACGGGCGTCGAAGAGACCGTCTACACCTACGGCGGCTATCTTCGGCGCTACATAGCCGAATGCCGTGCGGCCGGCGCAACCCCCATCCTGATGAGCCTCACGCCGCGCGACGACTATGATGCAGCTACGGGGAAGATCGTCCGCAAGCCGCAGACGGGATGGGCGGCCATCGTCGCTGCCGAGGAGGGAGTGCCCTTCGTGGATCTCAATGAGATCAGTGGGCGTAAGTTGGACGGTTACAGCAAGTGGAAGGAAAAATACCACTTCTTCGGCGACCACATCCATTCAAGTGCCTGGGGAGCCATGATGAACGCCCGCTCGGCCGCCGAGGGGATCATGCAGAGCAGGAATCCGGATCTCAAACCGCTGCAAAGCATGATGATCAACGTGGCGCTTCCGACATGGCCCGTAGAGCGCGAGGAAGGCAAACCCGTGGTCTGGATCACGGGCGACTCAACGGTCAAGAACGCCGACAGCGATCCTGATGGCATGTGGGGATGGGGTGCTTTGGCCGGGACGGTGTTCGACACGAAGAAGATCACCGTCTATAATGCGGCCATGGCTGGCAGAAGTACGCGCAGCTACATACGCGAAGGGCGTTGGGAGAAGGTCTATAACGCGCTCCGGCCGGGCGACTTCGTGCTGATCCAATTCGGTCACAACGACATCAGTCCGATCACTGATCCGAAGGAACGGGGCGTCATCAAGGGTACGGCAGACACCTGCCACGTCTACCGGATGGAGAAGGACGGACGCTATGAGGTGGTCTACAGCTTCGGATGGTATCTGAAGAAGATGATCGATGACGTGCGCGAGAAGGGGGCGGAGCCGATCCTCGTGTCGCTCACCACGCGCAATGAGTGGCCCGAGGGTAAAGTGGAGCGTCGCAATGACACCTACGGCAAGTGGTACAGAGAGGTGGTCAGCCACACCGGCGTGGCGTTTCTGGACCTGCATAACCTCATCGCCGACTATCTCGACCGCCACTACAAGGGCAAAGAGGATGCTGCGGAATACTTCAAGAAGGACCATACGCACACAAGCCTGAAGGGTGCCCGCAACAACGCGAAGATGGTTGCCAAAGGACTGAAGGAGATGCACAGCCGGCTGGCCGATTATATTAAATAGGTAAGGGGCAAGGTCCCGGGCACGCCACAGGTGACCGGCGGAACAGGAAGAATATGGATCTGAAAAAAATGGGGAATACATACGGATGATAGACAGACAGACTGTTGAGAAGATAAAAGATGCGGCGAACATCGTGGAGGTGGTGTCCGAGTTCGTGACTTTGAGAAAGAGCGGAGCCAACTACAAGGGTCTCTGCCCGTTCCACAATGAGAAGACGCCTTCGTTCTATGTCTCGCCGTCGCGCGGGACGTGTCATTGCTTCGGCTGCGGCAAGGGCGGAACGCCTGTCAACTTCATCATGGAGCACGAGCAGATGACCTATCCCGAGGCCCTGCGGTGGCTTGCCGCCAAGTACCATATCGAGATCCAGGAGCGCGAGCTGACTGATGACGAGAAGCGGGAACAGAGCGAACGGGAGTCGATGTTCATTGTCAACGACTGGGCCGGCAAGTATTTCCAACATCTGCTCCACCATCATCCGGACGGCGTAGCTGTCGGCATGCAGTACTTCCGCAGCCGTGGGTTCCGCGATGACGTGATCCAGACCTTCCAGTTAGGATTCGACTTGCCCGACCGTTTCGCGCTGGCGTCGACGGCAAGGGAGAAAGGTTACCGCGAGGAATTCCTCGTCAAGACCGGCCTTTGCTACCGCAACGACCGCGGAGAGCTCATCGACCGCTTCGCCGGACGCGTCATCTTCCCCTGGATCGGCGTCAGTGGGAAGGTCGTAGGATTCTCGGCCCGCGTGCTCGATTCGCGCACCAAGGGCGTCAACCAGAAGTATGTCAACTCACCGGAGAGCGAGATCTATCACAAGGATCATGAGCTCTACGGCATCTATCAGGCTAAGCGGGCCATCGCAAAGGAAGACCGCGTCTACATGGTAGAGGGTCAGGCCGACGTCATTTCCATGTATCAGTGCGGTATAGAGAATGTCGTTGCCAACTCCGGAACGGCCTTGAGCATCCACCAGGTGCACATGCTCCATCGCTTCACCAACAACATCACGCTGCTTTATGATGGCGACGAGGCCGGCATACACGCCGCCCTGCGGGGCACGGACATGCTTCTGGCAGAGGGAATGAACCTGAAAGTGCTCCTCCTTCCTGACGGCAACGACCCCGACAGCTTTGCCCGGAGCCACACGGCAGCCGACTTCAGGAAATATATTGAGGACAACCAGACCGACTTCATCGAGTTTAAGACAAAGCTGTTGCTCAACGGTGTGACCGATCCGGCTAAGCGGTCGGAGGCCATCGAGTCTATTATCCGGTCCATATCTTTCGTCCAAAACCAAATCCTTCGCGATACCTACGTCCACGACTGCGCCCATCGGATAGGCCTGTCGGAGGTGACGATCATCAACACAGTCAACCGATTCATCCGCGAAAACAAAGAGCAGCAGAGCAAGGAAACGTCGGGCGGGACCCCGACAACCGTTCCGCAGCCGCCCGCGATGGCCGCTCAGCCGATGACACCCATGCAGCAAGCCAGCAAGGTGGAGCAGATGCTCATTCAGATCGTCATCCGTCAGGGCGAACGGGTGATCATGACCGACGTCGAGGGAGAAGACGGACAGCTCTACGATCTCTCCGTTGCACAATATGTCGACTATAACTTGGCCGAGGACGGGTTGCGCTTCCGCAATGAGCTGTTCAACCGCATTCTGGCTGAAGCCGTCGAACATAACGATGACGAAGGATTCCGTGCAGAGTCTTATTTTGTCCATCATCCCGACGTGGAGATCAGCCGTCTGGCCTCCGCCCTGAGCATGGACCGCTATCAGCTGACGCGACAGAAGCGTGAAGAAGACACGTCCGCCCTCGACGAAGACGCGCGCCGACTGAAGGAAAAGACAGAGATGGAGGCCCTCCGACGCCAGACCATGCACCTGCTCCTTGACTTTCGCAAAGACTATGTGAAGCAACACATGAACGAACTGCAACAAGCAATCTCCGCAAGTGTCAATGATCCCGACCGTATGATCAAGCTCATGGCTGAATTCAAGGACATGCAGCAGATCTATATTAAGCTTGCCAAGATGCTCGGAAGCGACATTGTGGTCTGACATTTTCAATGTGTTGATATACCGTCACTTAACGTGTTTTAATTCCGCATCGTACAAACGGCTTCTGCAAAGGATAGCTCCGGGCTGTCGAAAGCTATCATCTGGACGGCCGAAAGCTATCATCTGGACGCCCCGAATGATACCTTTGCGTCGGCCATATGCCATATGCGTCATTTCGATGCTTATTTTCTTGTATTTTTAGGTGTCTGTTTCCGAAATATTATATATATTTGTAACTGGAAATGACAAGTATCGCTCTCCTCGCAATATGCTGGGCCATCTGCTTCGTGATAGCCTTTGCAATCTTGCCTGCGTGGCGCCGAAGCCACGACACAGGCAAGGAATTCCGTGCGCGGACCGTTGATCAGAACAAGGCGATCGTAACAGCTGCGCTGAAGGAACTCAACTGCAAGTGCAACTGGACCACTGACCGAGGCGACACAGTGGTCAAGTACGACTATCAGAGCGGCCATTTCTGCATCCGCTTGGAGCAGAATTCACCATACGTCAAATTAGCCTATCTCTTCTTCTTCGTGACACCTTTGGAGAATCTTGAATTGGTGCGCAACCTCTGCAATCAGTGCAACATCAACTCCGAAACCTGTCGGGTGGTCTATTCGACCAATAACGATCGGGGCAGCGTGGAGGTGCATATCGTGGCCGGACTGTGGCTCAACGAGCGCACCGCACGTGACATCCTCGAGCGCGCGATGGGCAATGTCTTCAGTTGGCAGAATATGTTCGTCAAGCGTTTCAAAGAGCTGCAGGAGACCAACGCTCATTCGGAACGACGCGATCTTGAGGCCGATCAGGCTCACTGGGAGCGCGAACTCTACCTGATCCGTGAACAGGAACTCATGCATCAGGCTGCCGGTCCGGGCTGGAGAGAGACGGAGCGAGAGAAGATCACGCTGCGTCGGGTGCTCGCGGTGATGATGGGCCTGAAGGACATCCGCCTGAAGCAGCTCTCCGTGATCAGCGATGAGACGGTGACGGAGATCGACCCGGAAACAGCTCTTGACTATGACTTGGCGACGGCCTTGATCCAGGAGGGCGACTTCAAGCATCGTCAGGCGCTGCTGAACCTGTCGTTTGACGATCCTGGCCTGCCCTCGAAGGAGCGCCAGATGACCATTCATCTGAAGGCGGAGAAACGAAGCCGCCATTCCTTATACTATCGCATCTCGCTCATGCTCGTGCCGCTGTCGGCGCAGAAGACCGTCCCGCTGGGCAGCATAGGCAACGTGGTGCAGAGCCACAGCCTGCTCGTGGCCTACGATCTGCATTCGGCCACCCAGTTGGAAGATGAGTTCCGATACATGTGGAAGGAAGCCATGGAGAAGGCGAAGGCCGGAGACCGCGACTCGATGACCGACGAGCAGCGGCTCATCTGCGACTGCATAGATCCCCAGCTGGCCGCCAATCTCTATCGGGGACGCACGCTGCTGGAGCAGGACCGGTGCATAGAGGCGTTGCGATGTCTCGAGAACGCGTTCGACACAATGTCGCTCCGCATCAGCCATCCCATGTCTGCGGCCGACCGGAACAAGTTCGGCGAGGTGGCCTATCTCATCGGTTTCTGCTACAACGAGCTGCGTCTCTACCGGCAGGCCTATTACTATTTGGAACTGACACTGCCCTTCCATCGGGTCAATTACACGGAAGAGTACATCAATTGTTTGGTCAATGGCGGAGACTTCCGTGCCGCAAGCATCATCGACGAGCTGATTGTCGAAATTGAGAATGTGCATTCCGCCGATGGCTCATCGCAGTGGCAGCTGAACGTGAGACCGTTTCTCAACTTCCTCAAGCGCCGTAAAGCCTATGTCTGCATATCCCAACAACGTTACGACGAGGCTGAAAAGCTACTCAAGAAGATGCTCGACGATCCCGACAACAGCGATTTCGCGCTCAACGAGCTGGCTTATATCCAGAAAATGAAAGGAGAAAATTAAACCTATGTATGATATCCCAAAAACGTTCGAAATTTCAGCCAGCCACCGCCTGAAGCTGAACGACGAAAGCAGATGCGAACGTCTTCACGGGCACAACGAGCAGGTCACTGTCTATTGCAAGATGCCTGAACTCGATGCTGGCAGCAGGGCAGCCGACTTCGGACGATCGCTTTGACATGATCTACGTGCATTGGCTCATCCTCGTGCTGTATACTGTTGCTGTCGTGGCGGCAATCCTTACGGTGCTCATGGACAACCGCCAGCCGGCCAAGACGATGGCCTGGGTGCTGGTGTTGTCCTTCTTGCCGTTGGTCGGAATCGTCCTCTATTTCTTCTTCGGGCAGAATACGCGTAAGCAGCGCATGATCAGTCAGCGCAGCTTGGACCAGCTCACGAAGCGGAGCATGCTCGGTTTCGCCGAGCAGAAGAATCTCCGGCTGCCCCACTCACACCGCTCCCTGATACGCCTCTTTGCCAATCAGAACTGGGCATTGCCATTCAAAGACAACGAGACGGATATCTTCACCCAGGGCGACGACTTCTTTCTCGCGCTCCTGAAGGATATCGGAACCGCCCGCCATCACATTCATTTAGATACGTACATCATCGCCGATGACCCGCTCGGAAATCTCATTGCCGACGCTCTGATCGACAAGGCAAAGGAGGGAGTGGAGGTCCGTGTGATCTACGACGATGTGGGATGCTGGAACGTGAGCAACCGTTTCTTCGAGCGGATGCGCGAGGCCGGCATTGACGTACATTCCTTCATGCCCGTCAAGTTTCCTGCTTTCACCAGCAAAGTCAACTATCGCAACCATCGCAAACTGTGTGTCATTGACGGCAAGGTGGGCTTTGTAGGTGGGATGAACATTGCTGTCCGTTACATCAAAGGCACCACCCGCCAGCCCTGGAGGGACACGCATCTGCGGATAAAGGGCGGTGCTGTCTACGCCATCCAGCGCGCCTTCTTGGTCGATTGGTATTTTGTCGACCGCACGCTGATCACCGATCGGCAGTACTATCCGCCCCTCGACGCGTTCCTGAGCAATAATTGCATCGCCCAGGTGGTTACAAGCAGTCCCATCTCACCATGGCCGGACATCATGCAGGGCTATGTCCGCATCTTGTTGGAAGCCAAGCATTACGTCTACATGGAATCTCCTTACTTTCTCCCGACGGAACCTATTCTCTTTGCGATGCGCACGGCCGCGCTGGCCGGAGTGGACGTCAGGCTGATGGTTCCGATGCATACGGATGCGAAATTGGTGGAATGGGCATCACGCTCCTATATGATGGAGGTGGTCGAGGCGGGCGTTAAGGTCTATCTGTATAAGGCCGGTTTCAATCACTCCAAGCTGCTTGTATCCGACGACACGCTGTGCACGTGCGGCTCGACGAACGTGGATTTCCGCAGCTTTGAGAACAACTTCGAGTCGAATATCTTCTTCTACGATGAGGCGATGGCATTGCGCATGAAACGCGTATTCATGGAAGACCAGCGCCAGTCGGTGCTGATTGATCAGCTGAAGGATATCACCCACCGTCCGTTCCTGACCCGATTGTGGGAGTCGGTCATCCGTCTCGTCTCGCCGTTGCTGTGAGGAACGAGGAGTTCGGCAGTGGAGTTGCGGG
>ONHE01000094.1 GCA_900317545.1 uncultured Prevotella sp.
CGCTCCCTTGCCTGGGGTTATCAGATAGTCAGCCTCTCCGAGGCTATCAGTTCTGACTCTAATGACAGATCCGAGAATAATGGACTATAGCATCAGTTACATTTATACTTACCGTCATGAACAGCGGACGAGAGTCATCTCTCTGCAAACCTTAGTTGAAATGATGCAACGCGACACGATGCGCCGACGGACGGATAGTCTGCGCCGGGCCATTGTTGAACGACTTGTCATGGGCTCATCGTCGCCGGTAGAAGAGGCAGCCGGACTACCTGCCGCGTGTTTTTCGCGCAGCAACGGGAGACTGACGCCATTGGTTTTGCTCTCTTTCCCTTCCGGCGGCGACCAGTCGCGAGGTGCACATCTGATTAGAAAGGCCCGGCAGCTGCCCCAGACCCTCATGACCTTCACGGGGGTATCTGGCCGCAGTGTGAAGGTAGTGGTAGCCTTTGCGCCGACAGAGCATATGGCTTCGGAGAATGTGGAGACGGCAAACTCGCTCCTCGACAGCGCCTTTTGCCGTGTGGCCATGTTCTATTCCGCGGCACTCGGTGCCGAGCCGGCCAGTCATGAGTCCGGTGCCGAGATGATCTGCCGCATCGGTTACGCACCTGACGTATGGCTGAACGACCATGCTGTGGCTATGCCCTTGTTGGACGAGCCCCAGACGGCTGCCGACGTCTCCACGGCCAGACAGGAGGTGAAAACCATAGAACCCCTGCGCGGCTATACCTCCGCAGAGATTCAGGTGTCGCAGTTCAACTATCTCTTTCGTCAAATAAGCTATGAGAGCCGGAAGGACGATGCCACCTTTCTCCTCGACCTTGCCGGCCGTTGCCGTCGCAAAGGCGTAGACAGAGAACTGGCGGTGAAGAGCGCGCTCAGCCTGCCGTTTTTTCAAGACAAGGAATTTCTCGTCCGCACCTCTTTTGAGTCGGCTTACAATCATCATCCCCTCGGCGTGGAATGCCAGCTTGACAGAAAGGTGATACAACAGCTGATGCTGGAGGATTTCCTCAGAAACCGTTACCAATTCCGTCGCAACACGGTGTCGGGCGGTGTGGAATACCGAGAAGTCAACCGCTACCTGCTCACTTGGCGTCCACTGGACACCAAGACTCTCAATACCATCACGCGGCAGGCACTGAGAAGTGGCATCAGCGTATGGGACAAGGACATCAAACGTTATGTGGAGAGTAATGATGTACAGGAATACGATCCCATCAGTGATTACCTCAACGACTTGCCGCAATGGGACGGCATAGACCGTGTCGCTCCGCTGGCCCGCAGGGTGCCTGTCGCCGATGAGCGTTGGTCAGTGTATTTTGCCATCTGGATGCGGTCCATGGTCAGCCAGTGGATGGGCGGTCACCGCCTCTATGGCTCTTCGATGGTGCTGATGCTCACAGGTGCACAGGGTACGGGCAAGTCCACCTTTATGCGTCTGCTCCTGCCACCCGAGTTGTCACCCTATTACCTTGACCGTCTTGACTTCACGACGAAGAAGGAGGCAGAACGGGCCTTGATGAGGTTTGCGCTCATCAACATCGACGAGTTCGACCAGATCAGCGCCTCGCAGACAGCCTTTCTCAAGCATCTGTTGCAAAAGAGCAGCGTCACCCAGCGCAAGATGTATGAGGACGTCTATACCCAGCGTCGCCGCTATGCCACCTTTGCCGCCACCACCAACAGCCCCCAGCCGTTGGTGGATGCTACTGGCTCTCGCCGTTACCTCTGCGAAGAGGTGCAGGGCACTGTCGATGTAGACATGAAGGGTGACAAAGCCATCGACTATCCTCAACTCTATGCCCAGCTCGTAGCTGAGGTAAGAGCGGGCGAACCCTCTTATTTCGATATGGAACTGGAACGGGCCATTCAACAGCATAACCAGCGTTTCACGGAACAAGACCCGCTGAACGACATTTTCCACCGCATGTATACCTTCCCCACTGCTGGGACGGGCAACAAGTTGCTGCTTTCGTCTATGGAGATACTTCAAAGTATGCACAAGGAATATAGCGGCATAGCCGCCAACCACTCCAATGCTGTCAAGCTGGGTAAATTGCTGCAATCCTGTCACTTCAAGCAAGTGTCAGTGCATAGCCGGTTTGTTTATGAAGTGGCTCGGCGGTGAGATGTGGGTGAGGTATGAAGATATGTATTCCGCCCCCTCTTTTCATGTAACATGTTTGTAATCTGTGAATTTTCATTGCGGTGAGATTGGTGGGATATCGATGGGCAAAAATCATAGTAATACCACGCCCGTCAGAAAGTCAGCCTCTCCGAGGCTACGAGCTGCCGATTGACGAGGTAGTGAACCACAGAAGGAGGCAGTGAACGATCGGACACATTCGGCTTAGACACCTACATCATCGTGTATTGACAGCATATGTAAGCTCTACAATCTGCCGTTCAACATGAACACAAGCATTTTGAATTGTTCGGTCCAAAGGTCTATGCCACTCCCAAAACTGTTATCAGTATGGAATATTCCACAGAGTGGAAATCCGGCATGGAACCATACTACCCCGTCAACGACGAGCTGAACAACCAGTTGGCAGCCCGCTACCGTGCTGTAGCTGAGGCCGAGCCCAATGTTATCTTCGGCGGCCGCCTGGCCGAATATAAATATTACGACATGGCACCCATCATCGAAAAGGTGATGAAGATGTTTGAAAGATAGTCATCTTTTACCAATCCGCATTTAGTACACTCGATATATGATTAGCTGAGCAATCAGGACAACCTCAATGGGTTAATGAATACATATATTAAAAAAACAGACGAAAAAGAAGCATGCGAAAGATGTCAAGTTTGGAGAGGTTCCAAAGGGACAGTTATCTATCATTAGGAGCAAAATATTAATTATGGAAAAAGAACCTTATACAGTTAGTATTCTCGTGCCTGTCTATGGTGTCGAGAAATTTATTGAGAGATGCGCGTGTTCTTTTTTTTATAGGATTATCAATCTCTTGAGATTATTTTTGTCGGGGATTTTATCTACTGGAGGGTGCATGCTATTTTGCAGTATTGATATTTGCAAACAAATTGAGGTCTTTACTTTCTCACAGCTTTAAGATACAATGCATTTACAATAGACACAATAGGTAAAAATATAGCTAAACTTGTTTTACGACATCTCTTCAATTCAAAAGTCAAGGATGTCATCATGAAATTTTTTTTTGATGGCTCAATCTAATATTAAGCAAAAGACAATATCCGGAGTTATTTGGAAATTTCTTGAGAAATTTTCTATCCAATTATTCACTTTTCTACAGAGCATCGTCATGGCTCGCCTGTTGGATCCCTCAGATTATGGATTGATAGGCATGGTTGTGATATTGAATGCTTTCTGTGCTATATTGGTTGATGCTGGTATGTCTAATGCATTGATAAGAAAGAACGATAGACGGAAAGAAGACTATTCCACTGTTTTTGACTACAATTTTGTGATGAACATTATGATGGCTATATTTATGGTGCTTATCGCCCCATTGATAGCTATCTTTTATCATCAACCCATACTTAAGAATATTATTTATTTATTTGCAGCTCAGAGTGCGAGTGGGGCCTTGTTGGCTGTTCAAGGAGCAAAGATGATAATAGATTTGCAATTTAAAGCAATGGGCATCATCAATGTAGTCACAACAGTTTCATCAGGCATCATTTCAATTGTTTTAGCACTGTCTGGTTTTGGAGTTTATTCATTAGTAATTCCAAATATTGTGGCAATGTATATTCGCTTCGGACTATATTACTACTACCAGCGTTGGTTCCCGGGATTTACATTTTCTATGAATTCTTTTCGCGCGCTGTTTTCTTATGGCTCTAAGATTTTGATATCCAATTTAATAAATTGCATTTTTGATAATATCTATCCAATTGTAATTGGCAAGAAATTTTCCCCCAAGGAATTAGGATATTATACCCGTGGGCAGGGTTATGCATCAATGCCAGCTACGACTGTGACAGATGTCATTGCTAATGTCACTTTTCCTATATTGAGTAAAATCCAAGATGATACAGAAGAACTTTCTAGGGTATACCGTAGGATGGTAAGAGTCTCTGCTTTCTTGGTTTTCCCTGTAATGGCTGGACTTTTTGCCTTGGCACGTCCTGCTGTATTGATTATGATTTCTTCAAAATGGGAGCCTTGCATCATATATTTACAAATTATGTGCTTCTCGTTTATGTGGCATCCCATAACAACACTTAACATGAACTTGTTGCAGGTTAAAGGACGTTCAGATGTCTTTTTGCGAATTACAGTTATACAGAAAGTGTTTTTAGTTGCTTCATTGGTCGTTACCGTACCTTTAGGAATTCTTTGGATGTGTGTTGCAAATGTAGTGATAACCGTTTTAACTCTATTCATCAATACCTATTATACTAGTAAACTATTAAACCTGAGTTTTGCTAAACAGATGATGGATTTATGCCCTTCCTTGTTGGCATCAATTGTAATGGGGATAGTCGTCATGATATCTATTTATTATATCACTAGCTTGGGCTTCCAGCTGCTTATTGGTTTTTTGGCAGGTGTGGCTACTTATTTCGTGATTTCCAAAATGTTTAGATTTCAAGAATTGCCATATGTCATGGAGACCGCTAAGGAGGTCGTGGCAAGCAAATGGAAAAAATAGATATATGATTGCTATAAGATATGAGCC
>ONHE01000088.1 GCA_900317545.1 uncultured Prevotella sp.
AGGCGGGCAAGAAAAGCGACACCGTCAAAAGCCCAAGCATCGGGGGTCAGTGTGTCAAAGAGCCGAAGATAAGGTTCAGCAAGGGCTCGTCTTCCTCCCTGATCGTCACTTTATAAGCCATCCCTTTGCGTAGGGGAAGGCGAAGATCCCTGTCGGTACGCAAGGCTATTATCATCGCCGGAACGCCCTTCCGGGAACCTTTGGGCCTGACAACGAGCCGTCGCCCATTGGTTTTTCCATATTGGGCAACGGGGAAATCGCAGAGACTGACTTCAGACGCCACAGAGGAAGAGAGATCGTCCGCGACCGCGTCTGAAGAAAAGAGCAATGCCGAGTCGGCACTTATCTCGCTGACCCGATACGCATAGGTGACCGTTTGGGGAAACTTCATGAGGCACATCATTCCCAGGACCGCTGCCAAGATGACAAACATCAACGAGAGTCCCCATTTCTGCACGCTTCCCATATCTGGTGAGAGGATCTTCTCTATCTCTTCCGGATGCGAAGATCGAACGGTCTGTGCCTTTTTCTTTTTCATACTATTCCCCCAATTGTGCACAAATAAGCTTGTAATAAGCGCCACGTAAATTCATCAGATCTGCATGGGAACCGCATTCCACGACATGCCCCTGGTCCAGGACTACGATCTGATCGGCATGCCGGATGGTGCTGAGTCGATGAGCCGCAATGATCACGGTCTTCCCGTGATAGAAGTCTTCAAGATGCCTGACGATTTCCTTTTCGTTGTTTGCATCCAAGGAGTTGGTTGCCTCATCAAGCAACAAGAGCTGCGGATTCTTATACACAGCCCTGGCTATCAGCAGCCGTTGTTTCTGCCCCTGACTCAATCCATTGCCGTCCATGCCTATCTTCGTATGGTATCCCAACGGCAAAGACTGTACGAATGCATCTATATTAGCCTTAGCTGCAGCATCGCCCACCTTGTCCATATCTACGGTATCTTCCCCCAAGGCGATGTTGCGGGCAATGTCATCGGAGAAGAGATAGCCGTCCTGTAGCACGCTGCCGATGGCATTGCGCCATGCATGGCAGTTGATACTGTCAATGGGGACATTCCCCATCCGAATGCTCCCGTGGTTGGGCTGATAGAATCCGAGAATCAGTTTCAGCAATGTTGTCTTCCCGCTACCACTCGCTCCGACGACAGCAGTCACCTTATTGGCCGGTATAACAATATCGATATCTTTCAGAACATAATTCCTATCGGCACCACTATAGCTGAAATAAACATGTGACAGCGAGATCGTTCGGTCTTCCGGCAGCACGGTCATACCCTGCTCTTCCTGCTGCTCTTCATCTTTCTGCTGATGGATCTCGTTCAACCGTTCCATACTCAGTCGGGCGTATTGGAATGCGGTCAGGAAGTCGATCAGATTGTTGACGGGGGTCGAGATCTGTCCGATGATATAGGAAATGGCCATCATCATGCCGAACGTAATCTGCCCATTGACCACCTCCATGGCCGCGATGTAGGAGATGAGGATGCTTGTGGTCTGGCTGAAAAAGACGGATCCCAACTGCTGAAGTTGCGATACAGTCAGCGTCTTGACGCGGATGTGAAACTGTTGTGCCTGTATGCGCTCCCATTGCCATCGCTTCTGCTGTTCGCAGTTATTGAGTTTGATGTCCTTGATACCACTGATCATCTGGAAGAGAACATCTTGCTCGTCAGCCATCTGATTGAAACGCTTCAGGTCTAAAGCCGTCTTATAGCGCATGAATGACTGCGTCCAGACTATATACAATATATTTCCGCTAATGAAAATCAATAGAATCAGAGGATTGTAACAGGCCAGAATGACGGCGAAGACTACAAAGTTGATCATAGAGAACATTGTTTCTACTGAAGAGCCAGTGAGGAAATTCTGAATGCGCTCATTGTCTCTGATGCGCTGACTGATATCTCCCATGAGTTTGGTATCAAAGAAACGGAATGGCATCTTCAGCAGTTTGGCCAAGAAATCAGAAACTAACGAGATGCTGATCTTTGTGTTCATATAAAGCATGGCCCAGCTTCGGATCATGCTGACGACAAGACCGGAAGCGAAAATCATCAACTGAGCGATGAGCAGCAGTTCTATGACGTGCAGGTTACGACCATTCACACCCAAGTCGATCGTCGCCTGCATCAGGAACGGAGCGATGAGCTGCAGCATGCTGATGATCAGCATGGCCATGAAGATCATGAAAAGTCCCCTGCGGTAAGTGGAGAAATAGCGGTACAGGAATCCCAATCCGGCATTCCGGCGGGGACTTCGTTTCCGATGCTTGTAGAAACTCTCAGTGGGTTTCAGGAAGAGTGCGACACCCTGACATCCCTGCGCCGTATCCGCTCCCCAGCACGCCACGAACTCCTTTTCGCTATACACGAGGTTCCGACTGGCGGGATCGGCGATGTAATATAATGTGCGATGTTTCTTGCGCTTGATCTTATAGCAAACCACAAAGTGCGTGTGATTCCAATGCAGGATGCAGGGCAGGAGCGCCTTCTCACGCAATGCGGCGAGGCTGAGTTTGACGCCCGTAGGCTCCAAAACCATGAATGTGGCAGCGTCGCAGAGATCATGCATGGAGACGCCATTGCGCGTCGCATGGCTGCACTCCGTGAGTTCCTGCTCCGAGAAGTTGCGGCCATGGTAACGCGCAATCATCCTCAGACAGGCGATCCCACAGTCATTGGAATCGGTCTGCGTATAGTGTGAGAATGATCCGAACATGCTTTTCGTCTATCTGTTCTTTGTCCGGGAGATCACTTCACTGTTGTCACTGGATCCGCGGGTGCTGATCTCGCGGTTGAACAGCTTGTACGACACATTGATGGACACGCCTCGCATGTCATTGGTTCCATACGTTCCTTCGGATGTATTGATGTAGCGGGCAGTCATGTTGTTATAGTTCGCCTTATGCAGCATGTCGGTCACCGTGACGCTGACATTGAGGCGGTCGTTCAGCCAGGAGCCCTGCGCGCCCACTATCCAGTTGTTGGCCGAACGCTGCACAGTGTTGTACATATTGCTGCGGCTCTGCACATCGAAGCGCGAAAGGAGTGCTAAGTGGCTGTTCACCGTGTAAGAGGCGTAAAGGGAAGCCAGCCATCCCATCCTGCGGGGCCTGACCATCTCATCCCGGAACGGATAGCTGAAGTGCGGAAAGCTGAGGGATCCGTTGGCATAAAGATAGAACCGCCCGACGGTCTTCGACCAGGTGAGCATCGCGATGTAATTTTCCATATTGCCGAGGTTCACAGGCTGGTCATTCGTGACATTGCTGCCCGCATCGGGAGCAAACTTCACCGTGCGCATCGCATCCTTGGTCTGGACGTATCTCAGGCGCAGGGTGAAGGGCGCATACGACACATAGAAGGAATAGTCATTCTTGTAGGACGGCCGCAAGCGGTTGTTTCCCACCGAGTAATTCAAGGTGTCATGATAGATGGGATCCACGTCCAGGTCGCGATAGCCCTGCCGTGTCACCGAGCGGTTGTAGGTGAGAAACAGGTTCATCCGTTTGGTCAGGCTATACTTGATATAGACTTGCGGCAGGAGATCGGACGTGTGATGCCCCACCATGACGTCCTTGCCGCCCGACGGCGCGGTAAGCCTCGTGTCGGTGTATTCATACCGCACGCCGCACTGGGCGAGGACTTTCTTCCAGCTCTTCGACAACAACAGCGCCCCGGCCGTCACGTCATCCTTTGCCGTAAGGGAATGCCGACGCTGCTCTGCACCGACTCTGTAGTTGTCAGTGACATAATCCGTCGGATTGTGAACATGGTAGTACCTGAAGTTGGCCTTTGCCTTGATGTCTCCGGGCAGCACGAAACCGTAAGTCCCGTTGAGCGTGAGCACGTCGTACTTGTTCTTGTTGTCGGTCAGGATATCCACCTCCCGCCCCGTCGCCCGATAGAGCTCGTGCGTATGGCTGCCCAAAGTGTTATGCCTGATGGTATAATCTGCCGTGAGGTTCAGCTCTCTGTCTTCGCCCAAGTCGCTGTTATATTGCAGCGTGAAATTGTGCGTCCGTGTCCACGAGCGCTGGTTGATGTCCATGTCAACCACGGCATTATTCATCCCGCCCTGATAGGTCATGGTCTCGTCGTTGAAGTCCTTGTTCTTCTCATAGGCGAAATCATAGACGAAGCTGATGCGGTTTTTGGCGTTCAGCATGAAGTCGTTGGTCCACACGAAGCCGTGTGATCGAATCACGTTCAGATCACGGTTGGCCTCGTCGCTGCGAAATTCAGAGGCGTCATGGTGGACGATCGTGAAGTACGTTTCCTTGTTCAGGTTCTGCAGCAGGGCTGTGTTGCCGGACAGGGAGGTGATCCACTTCCCTATCTTCGCACTGAAATCGACGGACTGCATGTCAGAAACCTTGCGCTTGATGTCCAATCCATTGCTCAAGTTGAGCGACACGAAGTCCTTCAACGGCTTGATGGTGTAGATCCTGATGACGGCAGCCGTGCCCTCCGGATATTCCGGTCCCGGGTGGCGGTCGATGACAATCCGCGACACATTGTCCGCCTTCACGGTATCGAGCATATTGGGCTGCGTGACCTCGCGCCCATCAATGACAAACAGGGGAGCACCTGCTCCGACGACCTCCACCTGCTTTCCGTTCTTCATGATGAGCCCGGGCGTGAGCTGGAACATGTTGTTCAGCGACCCTGTGCGGCTCAGATAGGTGCCCTTCACTTCTATTTCGTCCGTTGTACCCGTGGTCTTCACCATCGGCTTCCGGGCCGAGACGGTGATGCTGTCCAAGGCTATGGTCTTGAAAACGGAGTCCTGCGGCGTCTGCGCAAGGGCCGGCAGGGCCAGGATCATGAATAAAATGGCGACGATATTCCGGTTCATTCTTTCAAGGTTCAG
>ONHE01000087.1 GCA_900317545.1 uncultured Prevotella sp.
CTGGAATTCAACGGATTACAACTACTTATATCAAGATGAGGACCGCTTCGTGTCGTTTTACGCCAACGCATCTTATTCCTATTTATATAAGTATGACCTCACGGGGAGCATCCGGATCGATCAATCGAACCTCTTTGGGACCGATCCCAAGTATCAGTACCGGCCACTCTGGTCGCTCGGAGCGAGCTGGCACATGGCCAAAGAGAACTTCATCAAGGAGAACGCATCATGGATCAACAACCTCACGTTGCGTCTGACGTATGGCATAGGCGGTAACGTTTCGAAGGACGCAGGCCCCTACCTGACGCTCTATGCCCCCCTTTACAATGTCTGGGTGGACGACTTCGGCTCTCAGATAAAGAACCCGCCCAACGAGTCCCTGCGCTGGGAGAAGACGGCGACGACCAACTTCGGAATCGACTTTGCCATGCTCCGCAACCGACTGAGGGGAAGTCTCGACATCTATAACAAGCGCACCACCGATCTCCTGGCCAACAGGGACGCCGACCCGACGCTTGGTTTCGACCAGGTGATGCTCAACTACGGCTCCATGTATAACCGTGGGTTCGAGCTTGCCCTGAACAGTGTGAACGTCCGGACGAATGACTTCGAATGGGCCACCACATTGCACTTCGGCTACAACAAGAACAAGCTGATCAACGTGGATGACTCGAACGTGACTGTCTTCAACTACACCCGGGGCAACACCGCGGCCAAAGACTACCCGCTGCGCTCGGTCTTCAGCTTCCGCTATGCTGGCCTGTCGGAGAAGGGCACACCGCTTTACTATACGGCAGACGGCACCGAACCGGTCGCCCAAGTGACCGCGATCAGCGACCTCGTCTATTCCGGCACACGCCTGCCCAAATACAACGGCTCGCTGACAAACACGTTCACCTACAAGAACTTCACGCTTTCGATGATGCTGGTCTACTACGGCGGGCACGTCCTTCGTGGCGAAGCGGCCCCCTATCTCAGCGATGCGCCGACGACGAACATCAACCGCGAGATCCTCAACATGTGGCGACAGCCGGGCGACGAGAAGAATCCGAATGCCACGCCGACCATCGCCGGACGCACCCTGAACACGGAGCGGAACCTCCATCCGTGGTATGCCTCCGACATACATGTGGTCAAAGCCGACTACATCAAGCTGCGCGACCTCTCCCTGACCTACAGCTTCGACAAGTCGCTGATCTCAAAATTAGGCATGTCAGCACTGGCCTTGACGGTGCAGGCACAGAATCTGCTCACATGGAAAGCCAATGACAAGGGCTACGATCCAGAGGCCATGACTACCAGCGGCTATGGCTGGGGAGCCCGGGCACTGGCCATTCCGGCTACCTGGACAATCGGTATCTCCGCTAACTTCTAAAGAACACGACAATGAAAACAAATAAATCAATCCTATCGCTGATCGCTGCAGGCCTCTTGCTCGTTTCCTGCGACAGCTACTTAGATATACAGCCCAAGGGCGAACTCATACCCGAGACGGCTGCCGACTATGAGTATTTGCTCAACTATCCGCAGCTGCAGAAGGCGGCGGACGTATATCCCAACTATATGACCGACGATGTCTACCTGGCCGACGTGTCTACCGACGGGCTTTCTCCGTCCATGCTTACCGTCCAGCAATACATCAAGAACCTCTACACCTTCGACAAGACGGTCTACGGAGAGTCGGAAACCGACGGCATGTGGACAAACACCTACGCCCGCATCTATTATTATAACGTACTCATAGACAAGGTCATGGACGCCACCGAAGCCACCACGCAGGAGAAGCGCTCGCTGCGTGCGGAGGCGCTGATGTGCAGGGCTTTCGAATACTTGAACCTCGTCAACTGCTACGCCAGGCAGTATGATCCGGCCACGGCAGCCACAGATCCGGGCGTTCCCCTCATCCTCCACACCGACATCAGCATGAAGAATCTCAGCCGATCGACCGTCCAACAGGTCTACAACCAGATCATGGCCGACCTCAAGGAGGCTGATCCGGACCTGCCACTGAAGCCAAAACACAACGCCATGCGGGCTTCCAAGTCGGTCGGATTGGGCATGCTCGCACGCATGTATCTCTATATGGGCGACTATAAGCAGGCACTCACCTATGCCAACCAGTCCTTGGAGGTCAACAAGACGCTGATCAACCTCAACGATTATGCCGATCCCAACCCGATGAAAGCAATCGGGCGCATCGACGTCCCCAGCGGTGCGGACAACCCGGAGAACATCTTCGTCCGCTTCCCGCCATACGCTTACGGCCTCAGCATGAGGGTCTCGGGCTCCGACGAGCTGATGCAGCTCTTCACGCCCAATGACAAACGGCTTCAGCTTTACTTCACCAAGAGTGCCTTCGGCATTGATCTGGATGGCTATCTCTGGATGCCTTACATCCGCGCAAACATCGCCATGTCCACGCCCGAGATGTATCTGATCGCCGCAGAGTGTGAAGCCAGGCTCGGCTCCAAGGACCGAGCGATGTCGCTCATCAACACTTTGCGCGACAACCGCATTGCCCAGAACGTGCCACTCACGGCCTCCTCGAACGACGAAGCACTGAAACTCGTCCTCGACGAGCGCCGTCGCGAGCTGACGATGAATGGCCTCGCCCGCTTCATAGACCTCCGTCGGCTCAACAAGGAGACACGCTTCGCCAAGTCGATCACGCACGTCGTGGAAGGAAAGAATTACACCCTTGCCCCCAACGATCCGAAGTACGTGCTCCCGATACCTGCCAAGGTGCTGCGATTCAATCCGAACATGGAGGACAATCCACGATAATCAAATGAAGAGATGAAAAGTATCAGAAAGTTTATATTGGCCTCTGTGACTCTCTTAGCAACATTCCAAGCTTCTCATGCTGCAGGAATATCGTTCTCAGGAACCTATTCCGGAAACGGCGCCAAACAGCTGTACCTCTACAGCGTGTATGATGAGTTCTACAATTATGTCACTTTGATAGACTCCATTCCCGTAAAAGACGGACGCTTCACCTATCAAAACGACACGCTGAAAACCCGTTTGTATATGCTTGCGCCCGTTTCCCAGCCAGGGACTTCCATGACACCGGAATCGGGAACATACTTCTTCTTGACAGCAGGACAGAACACCGCTTCCGTCACCACAACGACTAAAGGCCGACTGAACGTTGATATTCCGGCGTCAGAGCTACAGAACACCTACAAGAAGTTTATGCAAAAGAAGGGGGAACTGGCCAATCTGCAGATCCTGGACTCCTTGGATGCGCTGTTCTATGCAGCACGCAGCAGAAACGACACGCTGGAGATGAAGCGGATCAAGGAGGAATCCGGACCTTACTATGATGAGGGTTCGGAAAAGGTGGAGGCATGGCTTACGACGCAGCTTGCCCAATACGCGGGCACCCCATTCGGCCTGTATCTATACTACAGCTACCAGTTTGCCCACGCATCCATCAACACCTTGGACGAGTGGGATGCCGTCCGCCAGCGGCTAAACACGTATGACGCCGTGGCGAAGCAGATGGATTACTACGCCGTCATGCTGAAACGCATCGACATGATCAAGAAGTCAGTCGTGGGCAGCATTGCTCCCAACATCACAGGGCTGTCACGCCAAGGCCGCCCAATGAGCCTGAACGACTTCCGGGGCAAGTATGTCCTGGTTGATTTCTGGAGCTCCGGCTGCTCGTGGTGCCGCAAGGAGACGCCCAACTTGCTGAAAACGTTCAACGCATTCCGGGCCAATGGCTTCACGATATTAGGGGTTTCCACCGATACGCGCAAGTCAAGTTGGATCAAGGCCATACAGGAAGACGGCGCCCCATGGAATCATCTGATGCTCCAGGCCGACAACCGCGACGCCGTCCTGAATGACTACTCCATCATCGGCATACCTGAAGTCCTGCTGGTAGACCCGCAGGGCAAGATCCTCGCCAAGGGCCTGCGGGGCCAGCAGATCTATGATGCTGTGCAGAAAGCAGTAGGCAAATAGCATTGTTAGTCACTACATTCTCGATCCCCGATTTGTCCGTCTGACAATCGGGGATCATTCGTTTCAACCTGACAAACAGCGCATTCGCTCAGTCGCCCCTCACACTATGACTCAAGCACTGTGCGTGCGATGTGCGGCAGCATGTTCACTCAGAAGGCTTGGCCACATAAATCGTTGGCATGAACATCTGTCGTGAAGCAGAGACAAAAAAGCAAAATGATCCGTTGATTTTTCATGACCGTTCCGGCCGATTCTTATCCAAAGATAACAAAAACGCAACAGATGACGGCCCAACTCGCGAAGTTTTCGTATATTTGCGGATAAATACAGAGGATTGAATGAAAGTGTTTTTCAACCATAAGGAAGAGCTGTGGAATGCCTGGTCGCATACAGGAGGCATCGTGATGGGCGTGGTCTTCGGCACGATCTTCCTCGTCTGGTGCTTTCGCATGGGGAACGGATGGGCCACGGCAGCCATCCTTCTCTATCTCTTCGGCATGCTCGGCTCCTACGTGGCGTCCACCGTCTACCATACACTGAGCGCCCGTTCGGTGTGGAAAGCGCGACTGCGCAAGTGGGACCATGCCGCCATCTACTGGCATATCGCAGGTTCCTACTCCCCCATCACGCTCGTGGCGCTGCGTCAGCAGGGCTATTGGGGATGGGCATTGTTCATCTTCGTCTGGCTCTGTGCGATCGCCGGCACGTTCAGCGCGTTCCGCAAGCTGAAGGATCACAGCAACTTTGAGACGGCGACATTCGTCGCCATGGGCTTGGTGGTGCTTGTCGCGTTCAAGCCGCTCATCGATGCCGTGAGCCTCTCGTCAGTGATATGGATCATCGCCGAGGGTGTAGCCTACATCACGGGAGCCGTGTTCTACAGCCTCAACAAGCGCAGATACATGCACACCGTGTTCCATTTCTTCGTCCTGCTCGGCTCCCTTTGCCACATCATCGCTGTCTGGGGCATCCTCATGGCGTATCTCTGACGGGACGCAAAGCCCCCCACCCCACAATCCATCCAAACAAACTGACATGAAAAAAACGATTCTCTCCACCACCTTCATGCTGGCTGTCCTCGCCGGACAGGCCACCAACTACTATCTCTCACCGACGGGCAGCGACACCAACGACGGTCTTTCGCCCCGCACGGCCTGGGCCACTGTGGGCGCCGCGGCGGATGTGCTCCGGGCCGGCGACTGCCTGCTGATACAGCCGGGCACCTACTCCGTGACCGAGCATGAGATCGCGCGCGAGGAGGGCCCCTATGCCATCGTCTTCGATATGAAAATGAGAGGGACGGCCGCAAGACCCATCTCGCTGATCGGCATCAGCGACAAGGACGGCCGACGGCCGGTGTTCGACTTCAGCCGCGTGAAGCCACGCGACCGCCGCGTCACCGGTTTCTACATCACGGGAGCCTATCTTGTCTTCCGCAACTTTGAGACCACGGGCATCCAGGTGACCCAGACGGGACACACACAGAGCGAGAACTTCCGGCTGAGCAATGCTGTCCACTGCACCTTGGAGCATCTTGCTGCACACGACGGAATGGGCATCGGCGTCTACATCATGCGCAACTCGCGGCGAAACCTGATCCTCAACTGCGACGCCTACAACAACTACGACTCGGTCTCGGAGCACGGACGGGGCGGCAACAGCGACGGATTCGGCTGCCATGTGGCATCGCCCGCCGACTTGGGAAACCTCTTCATCGGCTGCCGGGCGTGGTGTAACAGCGACGATGGGTTCGACTTTATCAACTGCCATGCACCCTCGACGTTCGCCTACAGCTTCGCCTTCCGCAACGGATACTCGGTCAGTGCCGACGGCAGCTACACGGCCCGCGCCGACGGCAACGGCTTCAAGAGCGGCGGATACGGCATGGCCGCCCGTGACATCCGGCTCCAAGGCAGCGCGCCGATGCATCAGGTGCTCCATTGTGTGGCGGCCTTCAATGCCAGCAACGGCATCTACAGCAACCACCACATCGGCGGTATCCGGTTTGAGGACAACACCTCCTACAGCAACGGACGATACAACTACAACATGGTCAACCGCACCGATGCCACGGCCGCAGGCAACGTGGACGTCAACGGCTACGGCCACATCGTGCTGCGAAACCTCAGCGCCGGAGCGCACAGCCCAGCGCTCCACGTGGGCTGGATGAACGGCGGGACCGACAGCTGCACCGTCTCCGGCAACAGCTTCACATGGGACCCGCACTCGCGGACATGGACCAACCGCGAACCGGAACCGGCATCCTTCATGACCATTGACGCCGACCGGCTCACCGCCCCGCGCCTTCCGGGCGGAATGCTCGACCCGGCCACGACGCTCACTTTCCTCAAGCAGAAGACGCGGACGGGGCTCGGGGCCGACTTCGGAGGCTACCGTCAGGCGGTCAAGGCTGCCATCCGACTGACCGGCGCACGGTCTGCGGAAGACACGAGGCCCATCACGCTGCCCTGAAGAAGACGATCCTCACAAAACGCTGATAATCATACACTTGACCGACATCAGCCCGCTCCGCTATCCGGGCATCAGATCCGCCCGGCGCAGAGCTATCCTTTCGGCCGCCAAGAGCTATGCTTTCGGCCGCCCATATGTATCCTTTCGGCCGCCCAAAGCTATCCTCTGCAGACGGCAGAAATATAAGACGGAAAAAACGCATGATCAAACTGTTCAAACAAGACCGTAAGAACGTAGCCCTCGCACTGTCAAGCGGCGGGGCGCGCGGACTGGTTCACATCGGCGCCATCGATGCCCTCGAGGCCCGCGGCTACCGCATCACGTCCATCGCCGGCACCTCTATGGGTGCCTTGGTTGCAGGCATGTACGCCTCCGGACACCTTGAAGACTTCAAGCAATGGATGCTTTCGATCGACCGGAAGCGCGTGCGGGAACTCACCGACTTCAGCTTCGGACTGTCGTATGTGGTCAAAGGAGAGCGCATCATTGAGGCCTTAAAGCAGTTCGCACCTGACGTGAACATCGAAGACTTGCCCATCCCCTACTGCGCCGTGGCCACCGACTGGACCACCGGACGCGAGGTGCTCTTCACCCGCGGCAGCCTCTATCGGGCCATACGTGCTTCGATCTCCGTGCCCGCCGTGTTCGAACCGGTCCGCTTCAACGACCATATCCTCATCGACGGCGGCATCACCGATCCCATCCCAGTTGACAAGGTCCACCGAGGAAAGGATGACCTGCTCGTGGCAGTCAATGTCAGCGGCCACAACTACGACGGTATCCACGAGCGGGAGAAACTCGCTGAGGAACTGCAGAAAAAGAAATCGCGCGCCCTCTCCCTGATCTTCAAGATACTTCCGGAGGACACCCATCCGACCTTCAACTACTACACGCTCATCAACCGTTCCATCTCCATCGCCATCACCCACAATGCCCACCGGGCCCTCCGACTGTGTCCCCCCGACATCCTCGTCGACCTCCCGATGAAGCGATACGGCGGCAACGACTATGACAAATACCCACAGCTCCACCGCATCGGAGCGCAAAAGATGAACCGAGCCATCGACTCTTTCCTCGCCGGAAAGTCGATCAGCATCAGGCTCCCGTTCTGACCACCCGCCCCGCGGCGCGCTTATGCGTCATCCGCAGGCAGAAAATGTATGTCGGGCAGACAGCACGCTGCTACGCCATCATATATAATAAGGTGAAAAGAAGACCATCGTCAGAATCGGCCTAACGCCTTGAGCCACATCTCCGCCATACGCTCATGACCGGCCGGCGTGGGATGTATGCCGTCCCATATCCAATATTTCGGTCGCGGCTCCTGCGTCTTCAACCGGTCAAAGAGCTCGTTGAACGGCAGGCAGACCGCATCATATTCGGCGGCGATCCGCTTCACCTCGGCGGCACACTGATTGATCATGTAGCGGCGGGAAGTCACGTCAGCCTCTTCCTCATTGGTAGCTCTGCCGTCGGTAAAGGGCGTACACAGCACGAACCGGACATCTGGATTGGAGGCGCGCATGCGGTCGAGAAGCGAGCGATAGAGCCGTCCCCATGCCGCCGTGTCAAACGGCTGGTCGGGATGGGCAGAACGTTGGGCCGTAACATCATTGGTCCCAATGAGCACCGTCACGATGTCCGGCCAGATGTCGACGGCATCTTCGTCCCACCGGTCGGCCATCTGCGCGAGCGTGTTACCAGATATGCCGCGGTTGAAGAACTGCACGTCTTCGGCCGGATAACGGCTCTGATAGCGTGCCGCACACAGCATCATGTAGCTGTGGCCGTACAGGTGGTTCCAGTCGGTTTGGTTGCGTTCGGCCGACGGCTTGCTGCTTCCGCCGCTCCGTCCCCATCCACCGTCGGTGATGGAGTCGCCGATAAAGAGCACGCGCTTGCCGTTCTTGAGCCTGATGCGGAACGCGGTGGCCGGTCCGTTGGGCATTTTCCCCTCGGCCACATGTCCCTCCGCCTTGATCAGCACGCCGTCTGCTGCAGAGCCGAACTTCACCTTCGTCCCTCCGTCCAATGCCGTGACGGATTCGATCTCGGCTGCTTTCAGCGCGTGGATGATGAAAGGTCGGCCGTCCCAATGCTTCACGAAAGCGTAGACAGTGCGTGTTCCCTTGCAGGTGAAGCGGACATCCGTTTTCGAGAGATGCCCCTCCTCGTGGGGCCCTTCGCCACTGATGCGCCAGGCGCGGGTGTGATAAACGCCCTCGCCGTTGGTCTTGAGCCACTGTCCGATGGTGCGTAACACGCGCTGTTGATCATCAGGTATCGTGCCGTCAGCCTTCGGGGAGATGTTCAGGCAGAGGTTTCCGTTGCGACTGATGTTGTCGACCAAGTTGCCGATGATGCCCTCGGCAGTCTGCAACTGCAGTCCTTCGACGTAGCCGAACTTATGCCCTATCGGGTCGTCCACTTGCCAGTAGTCGGTCTGGAGCTGCTTCGGGGCGCGGCTTTCGCGTTCATAATCGCGGATCGAACCGGCTAAGTAGGCCTCACTCTTGGCCTGAATGGAGACCTCGCGGCCCCACTTCCGCGCACTGTTATAATAGTAGCGCGCGATCCGGAGCTTCCAAGGATCCATCGAACGGTAGTTGACTCCGTTGTCAAAATAGATCAGATCGGGCGCATAGTTGTCGATGATCTCCTCCACGCGCAGCTGCCATTCGTTGAGGAAAGCATCGCTCTGCGGGTGGTGTCCCTCCTTTCCGGGCACCGGCCCCATGCCCGATTGGTCCGTCGGACGCTGCGGAGGACCGTAGAGACCTGCGCTGCGGGGATCGAAGAGATCCGTGGAATCGGCCGGCAAAGATGGCCACATGAAGTCCCAATTCTCCACCCGGTGGTTGGAGATGCCGAATCGGAGCCCCTCATGACGCACGGCCCGGCCGAGCTCGCCGATGATGTCGCGCTTCGGTCCCATGTTGGCGGCGTTCCAGGGAGTGAGCCGACTGGCATACATCGCAAAGCCGTCGTGGTGCTCGGCGGTAGGTATGACATAGCGGGCGCCGACCTCCCGGAAGAGGCGGGCCCATGACTGCGGGTCGAACTTCTCGGCTTTGAACAGCGGAATAAAGTCCTTATACCCGAACACACGCTGCTCGCCCCACCGCTCGCGGTGTGACTTGGCCATCGCGCTGTACATGTGACGCGGATACCATTCACTGCCTTGGGCGGGCACGGTGTATACGCCCCAATGGATAAAGATGCCGAATTTGGCATCCTTGAACCATTCAGGCACGCGGTAATGCCGGCGTAAGGATTCCCAGGAGGCCTCGAACGGACCAGCC
>ONHE01000095.1 GCA_900317545.1 uncultured Prevotella sp.
CAAGGATTTCGCCAAGGGATTCATGAAACGCCACGGAATTCCTACCGCTGCCTATGAGACATTCGACGGCACCACCGTCGATGAAGGGCTCCGCTTCTTGGAGTCGCTGCAACCTCCCTACGTGCTGAAAGCTGACGGGCTGGCAGCAGGCAAAGGTGTGCTGATCGTTCCGACCTTGGAGGAGGCTAAACGGGAGTTTCGAGAAATGCTCGGCGGAATGTTCGGCAACGCCAGTGCGAAGGTTGTCATCGAAGAGTTTCTGAGCGGCATCGAATGCTCCGTATTCGTCCTCACCGACGGGAAACACTACAAGATCCTGCCTGAAGCAAAAGACTACAAGCGGATCGGCGAACATGACACGGGGCTCAACACGGGTGGCATGGGCAGTGTGTCGCCGGTTCCTTTTGCTGACGAAGCATGGATGCGCAAGGTCGAGGAACGGATTATCCGCCCGACGGTCGACGGTCTGGCCACGGAACGGATCGACTATAAGGGCTTCATCTTCTTCGGATTGATCAACGTGAACGGAGATCCTATGGTGATCGAATACAACTGCCGCATGGGCGACCCGGAAACGGAGAGTGTGATGTTGCGTCTCAAGAGCGACATCGTCGATCTCTTTGAGGGCGTTGCAAAGGGCGACCTTGACAAGCGGACCGTCGAGATCGACGACCGGGCGGCTGTCTGCGTGATGCTGGTCAGCGGCGGATATCCACAGCACTACGTCAAGGGCTACCCCATCGAAGGTCTCGACAGCGTGAAGGACAGCATCGTCTTCCACTGCGGTACGGCACTCAAGGACGGGCAAGTGGTCACTAACGGCGGTCGGGTCATTGCCGTTTCATCCTACGGCAACGACAAGGATGCAGCCCTGCGCCAGTCGTTCCACGAGGCCCAAAAGATCCAGTTCAAGGACAAATATTTCCGTTCGGACATCGGGCATGACCTGTAAGGCTGCGGCAGAGTCGCTTCCGAAGGGAACCCAACGAAACCCTTCGGCCGTCCGGATGATATCTCCGGTGGGCTGAAAGTTATCATATCCGGACGGTAATACTATGATCTTTGAAAATCATACGCAATAAAAACAGATGCCAATCAAAAGATTTCAGAGCAAGATAGCGGAAAGCAGGATGTCACTGCCAGTTACGATAGTTTATGCAGTCGTCGTACTTTTGGCTTGCAGAATAGAGGAGAAACAGTTGTGGATCCAGTTTGGAACCATCATGCTCTGTACGCTGCTGATGGTCGAACTGAACAACCGGAATGCGCTCATCCGCATCTACAGCCGGATGGTGTCGTGCTCTTTCATCGTCTTGACGACCATGGCCAACTTCCAGTTTGCCACGCTTCAGCCCACGATGGTGCAATGCTGCTTCGCCGCTTTCTACGTGCTTCTCTTCCACGCCTATCAGGACAAACAGGCAACCGGTTGGGTTTTCTATGCCTTTGCGTGCATCGGCACGGCCTCCACGGTTTTCGTTCACATCCTGTTCTATGTGCCTCTTTTCTGGATTCTGATGATCTTCAACATCATGTCATTCAGTCCCAAAACCTTTTGTGCCTCCCTTCTCGGTCTGAGTATTCCCTACTGGTTCCTGTGCGCTTATTATCTCTATGTGGGAGATACGACAACCCTTGTCAACCATTGGATGGAACTGACTCGTTTTCAACCGCTTTTCGACTATAGCATGATCACCCGTCAACAGGCCATCACCTTCGTTTTCATCGTTCTTTTAGCACTGACCGGCAGCATACATTTCCTGCGCAACAGCTTCAGGGACAAGATCCGCACCCGGCTGCTCTACGAACTGTTCATGGTGGTTGACACCTGCAGCATAGTCTTCTTGCTGCTCCAGCCCCAGCATTATGACGGTCTGCTGCCCGTCATCATCATCAATACCGCTCCCTTGATCGGTCACTACTTGGCCTTGACGCGCACCAAACTCACCAATATCTCCGTCTTTGCCATTGTCATTATCGCCCTTGCCATCACCGCCTGCAACCTATGGATGCCTTCATTGACTTTCTGATGAACTACGGCTATTGGGGAATGCTCGTCGCAGCCTTCCTCGCCGGGAGCTTCTTCCCTTTCAGCAGCGAAGCCGTCATGTTGGGTCTGCTGGCAGCTGGGCTGCAACCCTGGCCGCTCGTCATTTATGGCACAATCGGCAACGTATCCGGTTCGATGTTCAATTATGGCATCGGAACATTGGGCAAGATGGAGTGGATCGTACGCTACCTGCATGTCAACCAGGAAAGTCTGCATAAAGCCGAGCGGCTGATGGCCGGTCACGGTGCCTGGTTCGGCTTCTTTGCGTTTCTGCCGCTGATCGGCAGTGCCATTACCATCGTACTCGGATTGATGAGGGCCAACTTGCTTATAACCATTGTCAGCATTACCATTGGCAAATTCGCCCGCTACCTCCTGCTCATCTATGGCATTCTGATGATTTTCTAAGCATTTACGTCCGTTCAAGGCGAAGCCTGAATCCGAAATAGCCCCGAAAACGCTCGCCGGAATGCCCACATCAGGTCATTCTCAAGCGAAGAAACGCGGTAGTCCGAAGCGATGACAGATATAATAATATATGTAAAAAACGCCGGCTTCCACGGCTTATTTCTCATCTTTTTACTATCTTTGCATTCATATTTCGAAATATAACTCTTATCAATCAATAAATGAAACAGTACAGATTGGTAGACAATGTGATGGGATGGCTGGCATTTGTGATAGCCGCTATTGTCTATTGTTCTACGATTGAACCGACAGCCAGTTTTTGGGACTGCCCAGAATTCATTACGACAGGTTATAAGTTAGAAATTGGCCATCCGCCCGGAGCTCCTTTCTTCATGTTGACGGCCAACCTGTTCTCCCAATTTGTAAGCGACCCGTCTCAAGTGGCCCGAATGGTCAACACAATGAGTGCCCTACTGAGTGCCGCAACAATCCTGTTTCTCTTCTGGACCATCACACACCTGACGCGGAAGCTGATCTTGAAGGACTGGAGTGCGCTGACTACGGGCAAATTGATCGCCATCGAGGCTTCCGGATTAGTAGGCGCCTTGATCTACACTTTCAGTGACACGTTCTGGTTCAGTGCCGTCGAGGGTGAAGTGTATGCTTACTCTTCGGCTTTCACCGCCATCGTTTTCTGGCTGATCCTCAAGTGGGAAGACCACGCGGACGAGCCACACAGTGACCGCTGGCTGGTTCTCATCGCCTACATGACGGGACTTAGCATCGGCGTCCACCTGCTCAACCTGCTCTGCATACCTGCCATCGTGCTCGTTTTCTGCTACCGCAAATTCCCGGAGATCGAGCTTAAAGGCTCGCTGATCGCACTGCTCGTTTCGTTCGTGATCGTCGCTGCGGTGCTCTATGGTGTCGTTCCTGGCATCATCACCGTAGGCGGATGGTTCGAGCTCCTGTTTGTCAACGTGCTCGGACTTCCGTTCAATACGGGTGAGATTGTCTACATCATCCTGCTCGTGTCAACCGTGATCTGGGCCATATATGAGACCTATGTCGACCGCAGTGAACTGCGCGAAAACATCGCGTTCACGCTTTCGGTGGCCATGTTAGGCATTCCTTTCTATGGCTACGGATGGTCTTCCGTCGTCATTGGCATAATCGTGCTGGCCCTCCTGTGGTTTGTCCTCAACTTTAAAAAGACGGTTGAACGGAAGAAAGTGACGCTCGTGACCGCTCGGTTGAAGAATACGGTGCTTCTGTGTCTGCTGATGCTGATGATCGGATATTCAAGCTATGCGCTCGTCGTCATTCGTTCGTCCGCCAATCCGCCGATGGATCAGAACTCTCCCGAGGACATCTTCACGCTCGGAAACTATCTGAGCCGTGACCAATATGGCGACCGTCCACTCCTCTACGGACAGGCCTATACCTCACAGGTGCAGCTTGACATTGACGGAAACATGTGCAAGCCGCGCATGACCATGGGCGCCCCAATATGGCAGCGCAAGGAAAAGGCGTCGAAAGACGAGAAGGACAGCTACTTCATCGTCAGTCACAAGAACAAGTATGTCTATGCGCAGAACATGCTGTTTCCACGTATGTACGAGCCCAAATACGCCCAAGCCTACGAAGACTGGATGGGTGGCGTGGACGGAACGGATGTGCCTTACGACCGCTGCGGCGAGATGATCAATGTCAAGGTTCCGTCGCAGATGGACAATATACGCTTCTTTCTCTCCTACCAATGCAACTTCATGTACTGGCGTTACTTCATGTGGAACTTCGCAGGAAGGCAGAATGACCTACAGGGAAATGGCGAGTTGGAAAAAGGCAACTGGATTACGGGCATCAGCTTCATAGACAACGCGCGCCTCGGAGACCAAAGCAAGTTGCCCGACGACCTGAAGGAGAACAAGGGACACAACGTCTTCTATTGCCTCCCACTGTTGCTCGGACTGATAGGACTGTTCTGGCAGGCCTTCCGGGGACGCCGCGGCATCCGTCAGTTCTGGGTGGTATTCTTCCTCTTCTTCATGACCGGACTGGCCATTGTCATCTATCTTAACCAGACGCCCATGCAGCCGCGCGAGCGCGACTATGCCTATGCAGGATCGTTCTATGCCTTCGCCATCTGGTGTGGAATGGGCGTTGCAGCCATCATTGACGAGCTGAAGAAGCGGCTTCAAGTGGACAATGTCTTCGCCACGGCGATCGTTTCTCTGCTCTGCCTGCTGGTACCGATACAGATGGCTTCACAGACATGGGATGACCATGACCGCAGTGGGCGTTACACCTGTCGTGACTTCGGCCAGAACTACCTGATGACCTTGCAGGACAAGGGCAATCCTATCATCTTCACAAACGGCGACAACGACACCTTCCCGCTATGGTACAATCAAGAGGTAGAAGGCGTCCGGACCGACGCCCGTGTTTGTAACCTGAGCTATCTGCAGACTGATTGGTACATTGATCAGATGAAACGGCCTGCCTATGATTCACCTTCGCTCCCGATCAAGTGGCCACGCTTAGACTATTGCTCGGGTACAAACGAGTACGTGGAAGTCAATCCGACCGTCAAAAAGCAGATCCTCGACTTCTTCAAGCAGAATCCGAAAGCCGCCAAGGCACAGTTCGGGGACGAGCCGTTCGAGTTGAAGAACATCATGAAATATTGGGTTCGGTCGAAGGATCCGGATATGCACTTCATCCCGACTGATACCGTCTACGTAACCATTGACAAAGATGCGGTACGCAAGAGCGGCATGATGATGGCTTCAGACACGATACCCGACAAGATGATCATCTCGCTCAGCGGCAAGAATGCGCTGTATAAGGGTGATATGATGATGCTTGAAATGATCGCCAACAGCAACTGGACACGCCCGATCTATGTAGCGCTCACCGTCGGACAGGAGAACTATATGAACCTCGGAGACAACTTCGTGCAGGAGGGTTTAGCCAACCGGATCACACCGTTCACGACCAACAAGCCCGGCGCAAGCAACTTTGACACCGAGAAGACCTATCGGAACCTCATGTACCGATACAAGTTCGGCGGGCTTGAAAAGAAAGGTCTCTATTTAGATGAGACAGTCATCCGGATGTGCTACACGCACCGTCGGCTCTTCGCCCAGCTGGCTCTCAAGCTGATAGAAGAGAACAAGCGGGACAAGGCCATCAAGGTCTTGCAGAAGGCAAAGACCGTCATTCCCGAATATAACGTACCGGCCAACTATGTCAGCGGCAGTCTCGATATCGCCAAGGCTTATGCTTTGGTGGGCATGAAGGCGGAAGCTTTGGATCAGATCAGCAAAGTCTGGAAGAACGCCAGCCAATACATGAACTGGTATCTTGCGCTGGATGCCGACCATTTCCCGCAGTATTACAACGAGTGCATGTCACAACTGTATATCATGCGGCAGGTCATCGACATCACCGAATCGGTGGACCCGAGATTGGCTGACAAGCAGACGAAGTGGCTCAACAGCTTCTACGACCACTACAGAGCCAAGGGCGGCCTGTTCCCGTCACAAACCGAACAATAGGAACAGCATGTTTATCGAGCAGCCGGCAAAATGGATGCGGTGGTTGTATCCACACGCCATCTGGAGAATGGACAAGCATGACCATTCGGTCTATCTGACGTTTGACGACGGTCCGATCCCCGAATCGACGCCGTTCATTCTCAAGACGCTGGCCGAATACAATGCGAAGGCAACCTTCTTCATGGTCGGAGAAAACGTGCTCAGATACCACGATCTCTACAATCAGATTGTGGCTGAAGGACACCAAGTGGGCAACCACACGTTCAACCACTTAGGTTCCTACAAGCACATGGCCATCACTTACGCCGCCAACACCCACAAGGCCAATGAGCTCATCCATGCTCACCTGTTCCGTCCGCCCCACGGACTGATGCGCAGAACGGTCTACTGGTGGATCAACCGCTATTATAAAATCATCATGTGGGATTTGGTCACGCGTGACTATTCGAAATGGATGACGGCGGATGACGTGTTCAACAACGTGAGGAGATATGCCCGCAACGGGTCGATCATCACGTTCCACGACTCACGGAAGAGCATCGACAAGCTGCGCGAGGCGTTGCCAAAATCGTTGAAGTGGTTAAGAGACCAAGGGTATGAATTCAAGATTTTCGATTGAGAACACCTTGAGTGCAAAGATAAAAGCCGAGGCTGCAGCCCTCGGTTTTTTTGCTTGCGGCATCGCAAAGGCTGACGCCGTGGATCCAGCCACGGCCAACCAGTTGCGACAATGGCTGCACGAGGGGCGACATGCCACCATGGACTACATGGCCAACTACACGGACAAGCGGCTCGACCCACGGCTGCTGATGAACGGACTGCGCTCCATCGTCTGCGTCGCACTCAACTATGCGCCGCAACGCCGTATGTCACCCGACGAATATCAGATCGCATCCTACGCCTATGGAAAGGACTACCACGATGTGGTGAAGGCGAAGCTCCACCAGATAGCAGCCCGCGCCGGGCTGACCAACTACCGAGTCTTCTGCGACAGCGCGCCCGTTCTGGAGCGCTACTGGGCCGTCCAGTCAGGTCTCGGATGGATCGGGCGCAACCGCCAGCTCATCATTCCGCATGCCGGAAGCATGTTCTTCTTAGGCGAACTGTTTCTTGACATCGAACTCGAATATGACCGACCAATGGAAAGCCGGTGTGGCAACTGCCACCGCTGCATGGATGCCTGCCCCACGCAGGCCCTGATCAATGGCGACACGCTGGATGCCAACCGCTGTCTCTCCTTTCAGACGATCGAGAACCGGGGACAGCTCTCCCCTGCTGCCACCCATGCCATGGGCAACATGATCTACGGCTGCGACCGCTGTCAGGACGTATGCCCCTGGAACCGTTTCGCACGGTCCAACGACATGCCCGAGCTGCAACCGAGCGACGAACTCCTGCAGATGACGAAGAAGAAATGGCAGCAGCTGACCGAAGAAGACTATCGGAGGCTCTTCAAAGGCAGTGCCGTCAAGCGGGCCAAATACAGCGGTCTCATGCGCAACATCAAAGCCGCCGAAAAACAGAATCCTCCTTCATGAACCCTCAGACAGCACTTATCCCATGACCAATACCGCCAGGAAGAACCGGCTGAAGGCATCAGACGCATATCAGCTCATGCAACGCGTCACCATCTGGTTGGACAGATACTACTTAGACGCCATAGTCGGATTGGTGCCCGGAGGGTTCGGCGATGCCGCAGCAGCACTGTTCTCGCTCGTCCATGTCTATTTCAGCCTCTTCCGACTCCACTCCATTCCCCTCACCTTAGCCATCCTGAACAATGTGCTGCGTGATATTTTCTTAGGCCTTATCCCCTTCTATGTCGGCAACGTCATCGACTTCTTCCATCGAGCCAACAGCCGTAACATGGCGCTGATCGACGGCTTCATCAACGATGATGAAGCGCTCATTAAGGAGATCAACCGCAAAGCGGCCTACGCAGCGCTCATCCTCATCGCCACCATCATGGCCATACTGCTCATGCTGGCCTTGCTCGTGAAAATTGCGCAAGCCATCGGCACCGCGCTCTTCACATGACCCGGCCGGAGAGAGAGCTATCTTCCCCTCCGGCAAGAGCTATCCTCCGGGCTGCCAAGAGCTATGCTCCGGGGCGCCAAGAGCTATCCTTTTGACGGCCCAAAGCATAGCTTTCGTAACGCATTGATTATCAAGTGCTCAAAAAAGAGAATTGATTCGTTGCAAACTTAAATATAAATGCTTATCTTTGTACCGTCACTCCGCGCCTGAAAGGAATGAGGAACAGAAATTGCAGATGATGCACGATGAATCGTGCGTTGTGAATGACGAATCAACAGAACCTATGGAACACCAATATGATTATCTGATTGTAGGCGCCGGACTCTTTGGCGCCACGTTCGCCTGGCGGGCCCGCCAGGCAGGCAAGCGCTGTCTCGTGATCGACAGACGGCCGCAACTCGGCGGCAACCTTTACTGCGAGACCGTCGAGCACATCCACGTTCACCAGTACGGTGCCCACATCTTCCACACCTCAAGCCGCAAGATATGGGACTTTGTCAACGCCATCGTGCCGTTCAACCGTTTTACCAATTCGCCCGTTGCAAACTGGCAGGGCCACTACTATAACCTGCCTTTCAACATGAATACCTTCAACGCCATCTTCGGCGTTCATACACCGGACGAAGCCAAGCGCGTGCTCGATGAGGAGCGGCAGGAGATGCGCGTGAAGCTTGAAGCCGCCGGAGTCACGGAGCCCCGCAACCTGGAGGAGCAGGCGCAACTGCTGATCGGAAAGACTATTTACGAACGCCTGATCAAAGGCTACACCGAAAAGCAGTGGGGACGGAAATGCACCGACCTGCCGGCTTTCATCATCAAGCGGCTGCCCGTCAGACTTGTCTATGACAACAACTACTTCAATGACGACTTCCAAGGCATCCCTATCGGCGGCTACAACAAGCTCATCGACGGGCTGCTCAACGGTGTAGAAACCATGACGGAGGTCGACTTCTTCGACCTGACACGCACGACAGACGCTCAAGGGCACTTCCTGCTCACTTTCCCCGGATCGCTCCGACAAGTCCGAGCAGACAGGATCGTCTACACGGGGGCCATCGACCGCTACTTCAACGAGTCGCTCGGAGCGCTCAACTATCGCACGGTGCGCTTTGAAACAGAAGTGAAAGACACACCCAACTATCAGGGCAATGCGGTCGTCAACTATACGGATGCCGACGTGCCTTATACTCGTATCATCGAGCATAAGCACTTCGAAAGCTTCGGATCGGCCGTCTATGCCAATCCCAAGACGGTGATCAGCAGAGAGTACAGCACGGAATGGAAACCCGGTCAGGAGCCTTACTATCCTGTCAACGACGAGACAAACAATCGGCTCGCCGAGCAATATCGGGCATTAGGAGACGCGGAAGTAAACGTGATCTTCGGCGGCCGACTGGCTGAGTATCGCTATTACGACATGGCACCGATCATCAAAAAGGTGTTCGACTTGGAAGTCTAAGAGCAGCTGCGGCACCATCCAACTGGCTGAAACGACAACCGCAGGCAAGCCTAAGGGACGCAGGAGTAATAAAAAAGGGGGTTTATGACGATGCCTCAAAGCATCACTCATAAATCCCTTTTGCGTTTCTATAATCCGTGGAGTTCTATGCCACCATCTGATTACTGCATGTCATAGACCACCTGCATGAGCATCTTGCCCAACGCGTCGGCCTCTTCCATCGTAGCAGCCTCGCTGTATACGCGAATGATCGGCTCTGTATTCGACTTGCGCAGATGGACCCATTTGGTCGGGAAGTCAAGTTTCACGCCGTCGATATCCGTCACGCGGACATCCTTTTCAGCACCAAACTTCTCCTTTACCTTATTTAATATGGCATCCACATCGGTCGAGGGCGTAAGGTCTATACGGTTTTTAGCGATAGAATAGTCGGGGAACGTGCGGCGCAGCTCGCTTACCTTGCAGCCCTTCTGGGCCAACGACGAAAGGAACAAGGCGATGCCTACCAAGGCGTCACGCCCATAGTGGCTCTCCGGATAGATCACCCCACCGTTGCCTTCACCTCCAATCACGGCATTGACGGCTTTCATCTTCGTGGTCACGTTGACCTCTCCGACGGCTGAAGCCGTGTAGGTGCCGCCATGCTTCTCGGTGATATCACGCAAGGCGCGGGTAGAACTGAGGTTGCTGACCGTATTGCCCGGCGTATGGGAAAGCACGTAATCAGCCACGCTGACAAGCGTATATTCCTCGCCGAACATCTGTCCGTCCTCACAAATAAAGGCCAGACGGTCCACGTCGGGATCGACAACGACCCCCAAGTCATAGCCCCCTCGCGCCATCTCACCCATGATGTCGCCGAGGTTCTTGGCCAAAGGCTCAGGGTTGTGGGCGAAGTCGCCGCTGGGTTCTGCATTCAAGAACGTGGCCTCCACGCCCAAAGCCTCGAAGAGTCCGGGCAGGATGATGCCGCCGACAGAATTGATCGAATCGACGATAACCTTGAAATGCGCCTTGCGGATGGCATCTGCATCGACGAGATTCAAAGCAAGCACACTGTCAATGTGCCGCTGGTCGAACGTGCGGTCCTCACGATAGTGTCCCAAATGGTCAACATCTGCATATTCGAAATCTTCCTTTGCGGCAATCTCCAACACAGCTTGACCGTCCTCAGCTGTCAGGAATTCCCCTTCTTGATTAAGCAGTTTCAACGCGTTCCAGTGACGCGGGTTGTGGCTGGCAGTGATGATAATGCCGCCTGCCGACTGTGTCAGGCGCACAGCCAGCTCCGTTGTCGGGGTCGTGGCAAGACCGAGGTTGATCACGTCATAGCCCATTCCCAAGAGCGTGCCGCATACAACGTCCTTCACCATTTCACCTGATATCCGGGCGTCACGACCGACCACGATGGTCCGGCTGTTACTCTTTTCGCTTCTACTGATGAATGTAGCATAAGCAGAAGTGAATTTCACGATGTCAAGGGGATTCAACGTGTCGCCTGCACGGCCACCGATCGTACCCCTGATTCCAGATATTGATTTAATAAGGGTCATAAATTTAAGATATAATGAAAGTTGATTTCCGGGATGCGAAGTACTTAACGGCCTCGTTCGAAAGTTATGTCATACAGACATGGATATACACTCTGTGACGCATAGGCTTGTCCTCTGGCGGCCGGGACGATCAGCCGAACCTTGGCAATCTCGTCCCCCTCTTTGGCCGGGCGACCCAAATTGATGTAGGTAAATGGTACTAACCATCCCGTCGGAACCGACGTGCTTCCATAGGCCAAGTACATCACGCTGGAACCACTGATGAAAGATGCCGTAAACGTACCGGAGGTATTTCTGATGGTCATCTTGTCAACGTAGCTGGAATAATAAAGGATATTGTTTGTCAATTGAAGACTGTCAGTCTTCATGTTGCGCTCATTGAAACGACAAAGCACCGTCGCTGTCTCCCCATCCTTCAACGGTTCGCCACATCCCTTGCGTATGATTTGCATATAAACGCCATTACTTGCGAAGAGTACAAACTCGTTTTTGGACAAGTCCGTGGTATATCCTTGTGCCGCAAACTGATCCTCATCAATCACCGTAACGCTCGAGTCGGCTATATACTGATTGATGATAGCATTCTCTTGTTTACGCAGATCGGCATAAGTTTGCTGATCATTACAAGCAATAAAGACGAACAAACCGATGAAAAGAAATACTATATAGGATAATTTTCTCATATTTCCCTGATTTTTGGATGATTGCGCAAAATTACGCAAATAATTCGACAAGACGCCCTTTATATGGTTAGATTTTCATTTTATTATGATTTTAGCAGGTGCCCATAGGCAGCAATAGCCTGTCGGGTGATCTGCACGGCTTCGTCCAAAGTGCATTCAAGCCTGCCGCCGCTGGCATTCAAGTGGCCTCCACCGTTGAAATATTCGGCAGCCATCTGGTTGCAGGGGAAGGCGTCTACGGAGCGCAGGCTGACCCAGACCAGATGGTCCCGCCTGTCATCTTCACGCAACGCGATCGACAGCTTCAATCCCTTGATGCGCAAAGGCTCATTGACAAGGCCCTCGGCATCACCTTTTATGAAATGAAAACGCTTCATCTCCTGCCGCGTCAGCGCATAATAGGAGGCATGAAAGTCATCCAGCACGTTCAGTTTCTGATACATCATGTAGCCTCGAAGACGGATGGCCCAAGAGCTGTAGTTGTTGAACACGTTGCGGTAAATCTTGTCCTTGTCGATGCCCTTGGTCAAAAGCTGGCAGATAATGAAGAATATCTCGGGACGGGAGCTATTGAACGTGAATCCCCCCGTGTCGGTCATCATGCCGCAATAGATCGCAGTAGCCCCGTCGAGGGTCATCTGATCGAATGCCTTCAGCTGCCAGATGATCCGGAATACAAGCTCGGAAGTCGACGTAGCTTCAGGGTGCGAGACCGAGACTGCACACACAAGGTCGGGCTGAAGATGATGGTCGATCATCACCTTCGTGGCTTTTGCCTCAAGCAGGAGCTGTGACATCTCATCCAATCGCATCGCGCTGTTGAAGTCAAGACAGAAGATCAGATCGGCTTCTTCGATCAGCTTCTTGACCAATTCCCGCTGTTTGTCATAACGGACAATATGTTCCGCTCCAGGCAGCCAGCGCAGGAAGTCAGGAAAGGCATCAGGTATGATGATCGTAGAAGATTTGCCCATAGATTGCAGATAGTCCGTACACCCCAAGCAGGCACCTAATGCGTCGCCGTCAGGTGATTTGTGACCGAGCAGGACAATATGAGAAGAAGCCGCTATCAACTCTCGGATGGCAGCGGCTTCCTTTTCATTCAGAATATCTAATTGCATCAAAACAACTTGTTAGGATAAACACCTGAATCAACCAAACTCTTGATCCGGTCCACCACGCCTTGTCGGTCGGCAGCGTAAGTCACGCCAAACCACTTGCTCGTAGTGTCGAGCACTTTGACCGTAGCCGTGCCTTCGGTGATGAGCTTGTTGACCATCAGCGGGATGAAAAACTCCGACTTGAGATTGCTCATGTTCTTCGAATCGCTCAAGAACGCCTTGAAATAGCTTTCGCTATAGTCAAAATAGTCGGGCGTAAATCCCCAAACATTCATGGAAACAGGCGTATTTTCGCCCACTGCAACCCACTCGCCTTGCTCATCCTTATATTTGATCGCACCGTCGCGACGCTCAATTTCGGTACGCTCCACGACGGTTGTCAGCAGGTCCTGGGCATCTTTGGAACAGATGCCGCGCGCCACCGACCCGTTCTCGCTCAACGTATTCTGCAGCCGGAAACCGACCATGGCGTAGCGATTGGTGGATCCTTCGGGAAGCTCAGCAAGGAATTTGCCGATCGCCATGAAGCAATCGCGGTTGTAAAAGTCATCACAATTGATGACGCAGAAAGGCTCATGAATCACGTCCTTGGCCATCATCACAGCATGATTGGTGCCCCATGGCTTGACGCGACCATCCGGAACGGCGAACCCTTCGGGCAAGGAGTCCAGACTCTGAAATACCAGTTCGGCAGGAATATGTCCCTCATATTTCGAGAGGATTTTATCTCTGAAGTCCTGTTCGAAGTCCTTCCGGATGACAAAAACGATCTTACCGAACCCGGCCTGTATGGCATCGTAGATTGAATAGTCCATGATGGTCTCACCATTAGGCCCCAGCCCGTCGAGCTGTTTCAATCCTCCGTAACGGCTACCCATGCCTGCAGCTAAAAGCAATAATGTTGGTTTCATGATTCTTTATATGTATGTTAGTGCTATGTAAGATGCAAAAGTAACAAAAAAAGACCAAACGAAAAAAGAATTGATCATTATCTTTCAATTAAAATGGATATCCTACGGCTAAGTGAATGCTCTGTCCATCCTTGAATCGGGATATGTTATAGAAACCACTTTTGCCACTTTCGTAAGGGACATGCAACCCTATTCCCCAGTCGAGACGGATCACGAAAAGCCCCATGTCATATCGCAATCCCACGCCTGTGCCTACAGCCAACTGCCTGAAACATTTCTTCAGGTCGAACTTGCTGCCCGGTCTGCCTGGGTCATCATGCAAAGACCAAACATTCCCGGCATCCATGAATAGCGCACCATAGAGATCACCGAACAAGCGGGGGCGATATTCCAAGTTCGCCAGAAACTTGATGTCGCCGACCTGTTCGATATAAGAGAGCTTTGAATTGCCGGGATAATACTTGCCGGGACCGATGCTCCGTACATTGAATGCACGCACACTGTTGGCGCCTCCGACATAAAATTGCTCGTAGTAAGGTGCCTGTTCGGCATTGCCATAGCTGTAGATGACACCTGCATTGACATGTCCCACGACAGACGAATGATCAGAAAGCCACCACGACTTCACAAAATTGGATTCCACTTTCACAAACTGCGCATAAGGGTTTTTGAACATTGTCTTGTCACGCTCGCCCCACTTTTCTCCGAACGCAGCATAGCCCAAGGACAGGAGGTTTGCAGCTTCACTGATGGTAGTAGTCCATGAAATGGGACTCTTATATGTCGTGGGGCTCGTATATTCATAGGTATAGCTCATCTTGGGAACGAACTGATTACGCATCGAAACTTGCAGATAAGGATTTGAGGACAGCAGCTCATTGAAGTCATCTGTCTGTCCATTCATAAACTCATACGACAAGGCCAAGGGACTGAAGATGTGATGTGACTGTGCAGAAGTCCTGAAATCATAAGTCAGTTCACCCGAAACGACATGTCGCTTGAAATACCCGGCTCGGTTAAGGACATTGGATGATGCCTTGATTGTGGTGGTCGGCGTCGTGTAGTAACGGTATCTGGGCAGGCTTGAAGAGTGTCCCGGTCTTCGCCGGCGATAATTAAAGGTCCGGAAAAGACTGCGTGGTGTCAAAAGGCGTGGGATGATTAAGGCAATATCACCACCATACTCGTATGACTTGATGCCTGAAGAGCTGCCTTCGGATTGGTGACCCGTTTGCCACTCATACGACCCATGCAGGTTGATGTCCAACTTTTCGCCTCCCTTGAAGGCATTGCGCTTAGTCAGTCCAAGCACCAACTCCGGTCCCATCCTGCCTGATGTCTTTCCTTTGGCATTACCCTCCACGTAGAAGTCATAAGGCTTGTCGAACACCAAGTCCAACGTTAAGTCCAACGTATCACATGCTTCGGTCGAATCCCGAGGCGTGAACTGCATCGCCGAATAGCTGAACAAGCCCATGTTATGGATATTCTTCGAGGCCTCCTGCTCTATGCTGCTGTCATACAACTGCCCCCGTCTGAACCTTATTCCTCGCAGGAGTACGCTTCCCCTGAGCGGTAAACGACTGCCCGTATAGTGCATTGTCATATTGCGGAAGTTGCGGACATTCTGCAAGGAATCCATAAACTGACGGCGCAGGTTGACATCTATGTTTCCGATATACCATCTATGCATGGCACGCGGACCTAAGCTGTCGGCCAGTTGGAGTCGCAGGTCGACTTTTCCTCTCGACTGCACGGTATCGGCCAGATAGGATGCATCTCCCGACCGATAATAATAATAGCCATTGGTCCTGAACAGTTTCGCGATGCGTTGACGTTCGCTCTCAAGCTTGGGCACACTGAACGGGTCGCCCCGATGGATGAGCTGTTCGTTGTCGTGGGCATGGATCAGGCTGTCCTCAACGGGTGAAAAGCGAGTATAACTGATCGAATCAAGCGTCCAAAGCGGCCCCATGTCAACAGTGTAGGAGATCTTTCCCTTTTTTTTATTGCCAAGTGTTATCTCTTCATGATGCACCTTTCCGCTGAAATACCCGTATTTTCTCAGCTGTGATTCCGCCACCTGCGTCCGCAATGCAGGATTCACTTCGCTCATGAGTTTGGGGCGTGAACCGAAGGCTTTAGTTATCCAACGGGCAAAGGGGCTTGATGATTTGGAGAACGCATTCCATATCCATAGTCGGAACTGAAACGGCGTTCGGAAATAGCTGCTACCCAATAAGGCTCCGTTAGGAGCCGATGCCAGTGCCGACTCCATTTCCATCTGTGTTTCGAGTGCATGGCTGTTTTTCTCGTAATTGACATACTCTATTTTCTTCAGACCGGTGAACAGCTGTTCTCCCTCCGGCAAGGCGCTGGTGGTGGAACAACCAACGGCAACGAAGGCAAGGGACATCAAGAGCAAGGAGTAGATGCAGACAGTCTTACTTGTTCTCATTTTTTAAAGAGTCTTTTGGGTTTGCTTGGATGGGCGGGAGCAGATCTTGGTCATTACTGAAACGGAAGATGTCCTTAAAATGCCGCAGCTTCCTACGCCACATAAAGCCCGCCCCGTATTCGCCGATGCGGCCTTCCAACCAGTCGTATGTATTGTTATTGTAGAACAGACGAAGATATTTGCTCGACTTCTGATCTATACGGTACTCAAGTTCCATGTTGTTGAAGAACGCATTGTTATCTCTTTCGTCGATCTCCTCCCCCGTCGAGACTTTTCCGCCGACGATTACGCTCAGCCGGTTGTTCCACAATCGCTTGGCGAAACGGAAATTATAATCGGTGTGCAGGCCTCCTGTCGATGTGACGGAGTTGTTGACGCTCATGCCCAGATCCAATCCCATGGACCGCAAGGCCGTCCCAGTGATGTTGTTGATCTCCGTCTGTAGAAACGAGCTGAGTGCGCTATTCATCGAGAAGGAGCTTGTATTGCCATCGGCGAGATACATCCCCGATGCAAGCATAGTCACCGCTACCTTGCCCCGTCCTTCAACAGTCATCGTGTTGAGTTCATCCTGAACGGACATGTCATTCGGTGCCTCGATGATGAACTCGACCCCTGGCTTGGTCAGAGTCTGCGTCAGTTTGACACCGCAATTGAAGTCCACGGACCTGCCCGTTCCTGTTCCCTCGTCGACAGATGCCTTGACCGATTCGGTGGCAGTGATGTTCAGCATCGGATCCAAAGGATCTCCACGGAATTCGATGTAGCTTCCATCCTGGATGTTGAATGTCTTCAGCGGGATCACGGGCAAAGAATACTTCATCTCGCCGTTGTTGAGTGTGTATCTCCCGACAAGCTGGAGGTTATCCGTCGTGTTATAACTCATGCGCAGATCCCCACCTCCCATGAGGTCGATATAATTAGTGTGGTCGGCATTGAGCATGCACAGGATATGTGCAGACTCGTCTATATTCAAGCTCAGAGACATATCGAAGCCCGTCAGAGGGGGGCGGTTGATCACGGTAGACGTCGTATCCCTGAAATCCGTAAACTTGACGAGGTCATTGAGCTGGGTATCAGTAGCCAGTTCGGAATCACGCATCACATAAACCATATCCGTGTTTCCGAGCACATTGACCCTTCCTCTCATCTGAAGACTGCTTACCGGTCCGCGCATGATACCGAAGAAGTCGATGAAAGCCTGCCCATAAGCCTCCGATCTGGGATTCTCTTTCGCGTTAATGATTTCAAAGTTGCGCGCCTGCATCTTCACATCCATCGCCATCCGATTGAGATCGGAAAAGTCGAAGAAACCGGACACATTGAGCGGACTGTCGTTATTGGCGAACATCTCAAAGTTCTCAAACAGGAGATGACTACCAACGATCCTGACCGGGTCGTTGGCAAAGCGCATCTCTACGCCGTATGGTATGCTCACAAGATAAGCTGAGTCCAGATAAGCCTCGCCATTAATCTGGGGAGCCGACAGAGTGCCTTTGATCTGCAGACTGCCTTCTGCAACTCCCCGGAACCCGATGATCTGATCGGGGATAAAGCCATTAAGCATCGAGAGAGGAAGATGCTCCATGCCGATCTCGCCATCAAGATAGCCGTCGCCCTTGGATTGATAGGTTCCTGTCAAGGTGGCTACTTCCCGGTCGTCCTGTTTCAGGATGCCGTCGACATAATGTTGTCCGTCATCCTTGGGCATATACACCAGCTCAATGCCGACATTACCCATGGGGCATTTCTCGTAATACATGTTCTTGATGCTCATGTCTGACGAGACCGAGAGGGCATCGGCCGTCTTGATCAAGTGGAAGTCTCCATCCATCACACCCGATATGTCCGGGGTGTATGGAATCACGGAGAGCACTTTCTGAAGGTCAAACTTATTGAGCGAGACCGTGATGTCCTGCAGGGCTTCCAGATTCCCGTCGTCCGAATAGACCTGAACGCCCGTTCCGTCTTTTGCCAGCAGTTTCAGGTTGGCAGATATGCGGCGGTCATCAGCGAAGAAGACATAGTTGCTGTCATTGACTGCAAATTGCTTGTACCCAAGTATCGGATCGTCGCCGAACATGCGCAGTCGGATGCCGCCCTGTTCCATTTCGGCCGAGACGCCAAGGCGTACTCCCAGCTTGTCGTGCTCGTCATAGACGGCCGAAGTCATGAATGCGCCTCGCTCGTTCAGTGCGCCATCAAGGAGCGCATTGAACACATACTGAGGATTCTGCCGGTTGTTGCGGACCTGGGCATGATAGGTTGTCCGCGTCGAATCAGACTTGATGTTCAGTCGGATCGTATCCAAGAGCACGTCTGACACCGACAGCGAGTCGATCTTCAGCCGCCCATTGAGCCCTGTCTGCGGCGAGGAGTCCATGTCTATGAAGATATTTGCCAGCTCACAGTTATATCGCTTGAGCATCCGGCAGAAGAAGTTGTCATTTCCGCTTCTGAGATAGATCTTGGCCAAAGGCAGTCTTTCGCGTAGCCTGACTTGGTCGATGTATCTGTCATTTTGCTGTTTCCGCACTTCCTTCCACAGCGCCGAGCCTTTCGAGAGCAACCGTTCGTAGCCTCCGCGGGCATTCATCCGCAGGCTGAAATCGCCACAATCGATGACCGCATGGGTCGTATCACGTCGCGTAAACACATCCATCACGATGTCCTCAGGCCTATAGGACCGCACACTGTCTGTGAATGTCATGTCGCTGATGCTGCCCTGCACCATGTAGAAATCCCTCAGATTGCTCTTGACATCAACATGTCCGCACAGCGAAGCGACCATCGGCTGGTCCAGGAGACGCAGATGGTAGAGGTCGGCCTTGGCAAGATCGCAGACGATCGTTGCGTCGAGGCTACGCCGGGACAACAATGCGTCGAGACTGATCTGCCCCTGCAGGAGCCGGTTATGGCTGGTGATGTCGGCAAAGGCGCGTCCGTTGCGCACCGTAGCAACGCATTTCATCTGGTCCAACTGATAGTTGCCGTACTGGAATTCATGAATATCGGCCGTGGCGTCAAGCCTTGTCCGGGGCGACATCAGGTCTGTCCCCCCCCCCTTGGCGACCACTTTGCCGGAGAAAGCATGCAACCCCTGCCCAGGCAGGAAGTGTTGCAGCTGTAGACGGTCGGCCACCAGATCGGCCTCATAGGCCATCCGGCCGGCATCAAATACAGCCCGGCCGCGGAGGCTCCCCTTCCCTTCCTGAGCGATGAAGTTGGCTCCATACCGGCTTCCGTCCATGTTGAGGCGGCCGCGCAGGGCCATCGGACTGGGGATGCGGACCTGCCGACGGAGGCTCGGACTGAGCATGGCGGTCACGAATCCAAGCTGATAAGTGCGCGCATTTAGGTTGACATCGGCTTTCAGCCGTTTGGGATCGGTGAGATGTTCGGCAAATCCGTCAGCCGACAATCGGAAGGCTGTGGGGAGTGCGACATTCACACCGGTGAAGCGAACCTTTTCCATATTGCCCCTGACCACGCCATCCACGCGCAGCGGATAGTTGGGCCACTGACGCCGGAAGCCCACAGGCATGTCCGTGAAGAACCGCATCAGGTCCTGCTTACCGAAAGATCCGTGCAGCGTAGCTTTCATCTTGCCGGGCGACTGATCGGCAAAGGCGTTGAGATCCATGTCGAGTTCGGCCGAGAGTGACGACTCGGGGGTGGCCAATTGCATGTCGGGAAGCCACATGCGCGCCGAGTCTAAGCCGAACGCACCGGCGAGCCGGGTGACCTGAAAGCCGCTTCTCTCACAGAACCGCCCCTCGCGAATGCGGATGTCAAGCCGCGAATCAGCATAGCTGAAGGAGTCGGCAAGCAACGTGAGATCCGTCAGGGCGAGGTGGTTGAAGTCGATGGCGCCGTCCCGGAGGCGAACTGCAAAATTGTTATCGTAATTGACCTGTCCCTGCTTCCAGTCGACCAGTCTGATCCGGTAACGCCCCTTGCCCAACTCGAGGTCAGCCTCCTGAGCCAAAGCTTCACCCATGTAGGCCCTCACCTGCAGTGTATCGCCTGGCATGTGAAGCACGAAATCGGTATTCCTGATGCGCATCCGGTCCGCCCGCACCTTCCAGTTGCTTGTCGACTTGGCCGTATCAGGCGTCACCGTATCGCTCAAGGCCACGTCAAGCTTTGCATCTGACAACTGCAGTTCGGCGGCATCCACAGCTTCGTGAGCCCAGTCGAGACAGCCTTTGTTGTGCAGGGCGAGTCTCCCGACAGAGCCCTGGATGCGCAGCGAATGGATCAGGTCAGCCGTGTTGACCTTAAGCCTGTTGAACTCCAAGGCATCTATGGCCACCTGCCGATGCAGCAATGGCCACAGCCTTACATCGACCACGAGGTCTCCAACGGCCGCCACCGTGTCCTTCGTCTGTGGCAACGAGTCATTGGGCCGGATCATCTTGAAGCCCTCAAGGCTCAGATCCAAAGGGAACGCCAAGGCCACCCGGTCGATGGAGATCTCCATTCCGGTCTTGGCCGAAGCATAGCTCGTCGTCTGCTTGACGGCCCAACGCTGGAACGGAGGGAAATAGAGCAGGAAAGCGAGTATGAAAAACAGCGCGACAGGCAGTAGGATGGCAATGCCCGCCCCCCACTTGACATATTTGTTCATAAGCATGAGCGACACAGTGTCTGTGCAAAAATAAACAAAAAAAACAACATTCCAACCATTCCCGCTTATTTTTCGCCCGAAATATCCAAATCTGTCCGGCCTATACCGTTCGAGCGTGATCAGAGCAGTCAGAAAAAAGCTCTATCCATTTAGAAGTGCAAAACCTCTGTGGTGCAAAAACCATGAAAAACAC
>ONHE01000086.1 GCA_900317545.1 uncultured Prevotella sp.
GTGTCGAAACGCCCTTGCGCAAAAACAATCCATACCCACCGCAATTCCATTTCCCACCATAGGAGGGGATCTGCGTATCTGCCCCTATGGTGGGTGGGGCTGTTTAATTGCATCTTCCCTCCCATTGGAGGGGCTGGGAGAGGCTCTTTCCGATGGGCGTGATCAGTCAACGTAATCGACCTTCACGACGACCACGCGGATATTCTGGTCCTCCTGCTTGGGCGCTTTCACCTTTGCGATGTGCCAATCACCCGGGAAAAAGAGAAAAAACTCACGAGGATTGCTGTCGTAAAACAACGCTTTGCTGACATCGTAATCATAATGGATAGCGTCTGGCTTGTAGGCACAGTTGGGTCTGCTCGTGTAATGGTCTATGATCCCGAAGCGCTCCACACCTTTTACGACAAACTGGAAATCAACATGATGATAATGGCTTTCGCTCCCACAACGCTCCAGATCACGGTTCTGGTCATCCTCTACACTGGCAACCATCGACGTACCGGGAATGGGATTCTTGCCTTTCGGCAACCGGAGCAAGTCCGTCTTGGAGAGCCATTCAAAGAGCGCCTTCCATTGAGTGGGATTTTTATGATACTGTAAATAAAAATCTGTGGCATTGACGGTAGCGTGCGGATCGGCAGCTATAAAGCCATTGCGCCAAATGCCGCTTTTCATCCAGGCTAACGCCTTCTGATTCAATGCCTTGTCCGGATGATACTGTGTGTAATACCCTTTGGCAGCAGCCGTCATGAAACAACAGAACAATGCGCCGACAATAAAAAATTTCTTCATTCTATGTGAATTTAATAGATTAATCCATGCAAAGATATGAAAAAAAATCGGTTATTATCTTTGGTTGATCAGAAAAAAACACGTATCTTTGCACCCGGTTAACGCCGATATGGCTCAGTTGGTAGAGCAACGCATTCGTAATGCGTAGGTCCCGGGTTCGAGTCCCGGTATCGGCTCACGCTCGTTGCGGTAATAGCTCAGTTGGTAGAGCGTTGGCTTCCCAAGCCGAAGGTCACGGGTTCGAGCCCCGCTTACCGCTCACGGCTAAGCGGTAATCCACTATCTTTTTTTTTATTCAATATTCTGTCACGCCAAGTCGCCGACAGAAGTGACCGTAAGTGGTTCACCAAATACTGATAATGATTTAAAATCTTATATTTTTTTTGCGAAGTTTTTATCAAATCTATTCTGTTTTTTTGTATATTTGGGGCATGATCGTATCTGTCAAATAATTAGCTACAATCACAAAATAGAGGCAACTAAACCCATGAATATCAGAAGCTTAGACCACATATCATTCATCTTCAGGTGGAGAGAAAGCGTCATAACAGCCCTTCTCATGCTGCAGCCCATTCAGCTCTATTCCGCCCCAACGAACATCGACTCATATATCAATCAACTCGAACAGGAAGATCCGACGAAATTGACTACCACAGCCAATCAGTTCTTTGATGTCTTATACAAAGAGGGAATCACTGATTTCCTACAGCGCTTTTCATCTCAATCGCATCCTGACACGATCCGGGCTATCTCCTGGTATTGGGCGGCGGAATACATGTATGCCAAACAGCATTACGACCAATGTTCCAACCTCGCTGAGCGCGCTTTGCCTCTGCTGCATAAGTATAAGATGAAAGCCATGGAAAGCAATGCGCTTACACTCAGCGGCCTGGCATGGTTCCGAAGATCAAACTACTACAATGCGATAACTTATCTCAAGAAGAGTCTGGACATTGACAGGCAATTGAAAGACAAGAGCCGCATCAATTCGTCACTCAGCAATTTGGCCGGTATACTCTTGGCGGCCAAGCAATTTGATATGGCAGAGAAATGCATACTCAATTCGATTGCTATCTGCAAAACACTGCACGACCCTGCTAAATTAGCCATACGCTATGGCATGGCTTCCGAGATCTATCATAGCATGAAGAAAGATGAGTTGGCTTTAGATTATGCCAATAAGGCTTTCGAGCTCGACTCTGCAGGTCAACGCCTGCAGAAATTAGCCATCCGACGCTCCCAGAGGGCTGCGGCATACTTTAACATGGGCAGACTGAAGGAAGCAAAGAAAGAACTCGACAAGGCCATCCCCGTCTTAAAACAATCCAACAATGTCACTTCCTTAGGCATCTGCTGCAACCAGATGGGCGAGATTCTCTTGGCTTACAATCACTTGAACAAAGCAACCCGTTACTTTCAACAGGCCTTGGATATTTTCATCAAGAAAGAGGATATCTACAATCAATGCCGGTCGAGAAAGGGACTTTACAACGCTTTGAAAGGCACGGATCCCCAAAAGGCTTCGGAACATATCCTTGCTTATTCTGAATTAAAGGATTCACTGTACAATACTGATATTGAAAACATTGTCGGGTACAATCTTGCAGAACTCAATCGGGAAGAATTGGAAATTAGGGCGACAAGCCTCTGGCACTCCAGTATCATGACAATCATCTTTGCCGTTACGATCATCATCATCATGATGGGCATTATTGCCGTGCTGCTGTTTGCGGCCCGCCTGAAATCCAAATCCTACGCTGCGCTGCACGACCTGAGCATTGCCCGGGATCAGTTCTTCACGCATATCACACACGAATTCCGCACGCCGCTCACCGTGATCCAGGCTGCATGTAACCATATCTTAGAGGCCGGACCGAACGAAATCGATGAGATACATGTCGATACCATCAACATCCGGCGGCAAGGGAACAACCTGCTACAACTGATCAACAGGATTCTGGCATTGGCAAAATTGAAATCTGACCGGTCGTTCTCCCCACAATGGTATCAGGACAATCTCGTCAGGCTCATAGAAATCACCATAGACAGTTTCCGGAATCTGACCAATCAGAAACAGATCAAGATCAGTTATACGTCCAAACCCGCTAATATCAAGATTGATTTCGTGCCGGAATATCTGCAAAACATCTTGCGGAATCTCCTTTCGAATGCCATCAAGTTCTCTCCGGAAGGTGCAGAGGTGAAAATCAGAATATGGAAAGAGGCCAGCCTCATCAAGATTGCTGTCAGAGATTCAGGTAACGGCATGACAGAAGCTGAAATGGTACACATCTTTGAACCATTCTATCAGACAAAGGAGACGACCAAGAATAATATCGGATCGGGTATCGGATTACCCCTTGTCAAGCTCTCTGCCGAGGCAATGGACGGACAAGTCAGCGTACAGAGTACACCTGGAATCGGCAGCGTGTTCCTTGTTACGCTTCCTCAGAAACATGGACACACCATATGGCCCCTCTATGCGGAATATGAAGACAAGCTCGCTGATGAAACTTCCATCTCCGCACAGGAGATGCAACTGGATGACAGTGCCGCGGACGACGAGGATGCCATTCGGATCCTTATCGCGGAAGATACGCCTGAAGTGGCACATTATATGGCGCACCAACTGAAGGGTAACTACAACTTCTATTTTGCTCCCAACGGACGTGTCGCACTTGAAAAGGCCAATCAATTGGTACCAGACGTGATCATCACTGATATCATGATGCCAGAACTGGATGGCATTGAGTTCTGCAAGATGATCCGTCAATCGGATTTGCTCAATCACATTCCAGTGATCATTGTCACTGCCAAAGCGACCCACGAAGACCTCATGACAGGTTTGGAGGCAGGAGCAGATGCCTATTTGGAGAAACCCTTCTGCTCTGACGAACTCAATATTCGGGTGGCAAAACTGCTGGAACAACGCGAGCTGTTAAAAGAGAAATATTCTCAGGAAATAACAGACCGCCAGGACATCGCAATAACAATCGGAAACGAAGAGAATCAAAGTAATGAGTTCATTACCAAGTTCATCCAGAAAGTCCATGAGCAAATGCCGACAGGGAAAATAGATTATACCTTACTGGCTTCAGAAATGTTTGTCACTCGCGCACAGCTGAACAGAAAGATAAAAGCCGTCTCTGGCATGAGCACTTCGGCTTATATTCATATCATTAGGATTGCCGCAGCAAAGGAAATGTTGCTCAAGAAAGATATGCCCGTGAATGAAGTCGCCATGAAATGTGGTATGAATGACGTGTCTTATTTCTGCTCGTCATTCAAGAAAGCGACAGGTCTGACACCGAAACAGTTCAGATCCGAGGGAAAAATACAATAGTTATCCTTTTTACACACATTATCGATTAGTTCGTCACTCGGAAGTCTGCTTACGTAACTAATCATCACCTGACGGTCTGTTTTCCCATCAGAATGGACCATTTTGTTCCTATATTCATATTTTATGTTCCTATTTTCCAATTAGTAATGCACTGATTTTCTTAATTTTGCATCAAGTAATACCGACATCTCCGCATATTGTCATTACCCGAGAAGGATATTTCATTAAAAAAAATAATAGTATTATGAAAAAAGGAAAAATGATAAAAAGCAGTGGATTGTTATCGATCATCTTGCTATGGATGATGACTTTCTGCTTGCCAGTGCAAGCGCAGAACGTGACCATCAGTCCATCGTCGGGAAAATTAGTGGCCGGACTCACCTACGAAGGCGAGATAGGCTTCGAAAGAGGTTGGAGTTCGTTATGGCGGCACAACCAGTTGCCGCTGACGCTTACCGTGTCGGACAAATCCGACATCTCCGAGGGCGGTGTGTTGAAGGACCCCGCGGGCGACATCATCCTTGACGCTACGCAGAATCTGTATGTAATGATGTCGGGATCTCCCCTGACTACGGAACTCCATGTGGGCATCTCGCTGCCCAAGGGCTACCGCTTTACGGGTTATCGTATCGTTCTCCTCAACAATGTGAACAATAAAACCATTGGCGGAACTACGATAAACGAAAGAAGCAAGACGTTCTATGAGACCGGCAGCGACTTCAATTTTAATAATTATAAGAAGAAAACCGACAACATGCCGGGCACGAACGACACGAGAGAATATGTGATCGAGCGCACCAGCACATCAGAAACAGACATGGGCAACAATCTCTATTTCCTGTTGCACCATACACTGGCAGGTTTCTATGGCGTCACGCTGAAATCCTGTGAACTCTATTTCACAGCCGAGGGCGCTTTCGACGCTTCGGTGAATCCCGGCAA
>ONHE01000085.1 GCA_900317545.1 uncultured Prevotella sp.
AAGAGCTATGCTTTTGCCGTCCGAAAGCTATCCTCCGGACGGTCCGAACGATAGCTTTGGGCCGCCCGGAGGATAGCTTTGTCCCGGGCTCTGTTTTGCTTCCGATTTTCCAAAACTCAAATACATATGTAACTGATTGTAAATCAGACGCGTTGTCCCTGTCTATCTGAAAGAGTGGAATGGTGACTGCGAGATGTCGGCGAATGGGGTCAGATGGAGCGAGGGACATGAGATCCTATTCTGAAGGTTGCGCAAGCAGTCGGTTCGGAGGAGTGTCCGAACCGACTGAAATCTTGACAATCTGTCATCGGATCTTCATGCAGTGCTAACCTCATGCCCGGACCGGTTGTTTCCGGTCAGCGGGCCATTTCGTAGATGGCTTTCATATCCTTCCAGTCAAGCACTTCCATCGCTCCGACGGTGATGGTCTTCTGCCGGCTGCATTTATCCACAAGTGCCTCAATCTCATCGTCTGTGATGTCACGGCCGAGCAGCTCATGCAGGTTGATCGGCATGCCGATGGCCTGGTAGAATCGCTCCACCGCTCTGATTCCCTGTGCGGCCGTCTCTTGCGGATGGCCGAAGTCATTGGGTACATTCATGACGTTCACGGCGAATTGCACAAAGCGTTCGACATGCTTGGGCATCACATAGCGTGCCCAGCTTGGCCATATCGCCGCCAGACCTGCGCCGTGCGTGACGCCGAACATACCGCTCAGCTCATGTTCCAAACGGTGTGAGGCGAAGTCTTTTTCGGTCCCGCACTCCATCAGATCATTGTGGGAGAGACTGCTGGCCCACATGATCTGGGCGCGGTTGCGGTAGTCAGTCGGGTTCTCCAACACGGCGAAGGTGCTGTGGATGACCGTTCGCATAAGTGCTTCGGCCAATGCGTCGGTGAGCGTCATGTCCGTATATTTGGAGAAATAGCGTTCCATGGTGTGCATCATGATGTCTGTAGCGCCGGCAGCAGTCTGATAGGGTGACAGCGTAAATGTGCGCTCCGGATTCATGATGACGAATTTGCACCTGCAAAGGTCATTGTTATGCCCCCGCTTGAGCATCCCTTCGTCCTTAGTGATGACGCAACTGCTGCTCATTTCCGATCCGGCTGCCGGTATCGTCAGCATGGCCCCGACGGGCAGGGCTGTTGTTGCCGTTCCCTTTCCGTCCCAGAAATCCCAGACGTCACCATCATAGCAGACACCATAGGCGATGGCTTTGGCCGAGTCGATCACGCTTCCGCCGCCGACGGCAAGGATGAAGTCGACCTGCTCCCGCCGTGCCAGATCGATGCCTTCACGCACCTTTGACAGCAGCGGATTGGGTACGACGCCACCAAACTCCACATAGGCGATGCCGGCGTCCTGCAACATTCGGAAGACCTTGTCCAGCAATCCGGACCGGCGTGCACTGCCTCCACCGTAATGGATCATGACTTTCGTGCCGCCATAATGGCGGATCAACGCGGGCAACCGTTCTTCCGACTGTTGTCCGAAAACAACCTGTGTGGGTGCAAAATAATTGAAATCTTTCAACATAGTAGATCTTTTGTTTGAGTCTTCATTTACATAAGTGGGAGGATGATGGATGCTTTGGAGAGGGCACGGAGCGCCTTATCTCGGATCTGGCGCACCCTTTCGCGCTTCAGCCCCATGTATTCGCCGATCTCGGCCATGGTCATTTTCTGGCCTCCAAGGCCGAAGTATAGCCTGAGCACCTCCTGTTCGCGCTGCGGAAGTGTAGCGATTAGCTTTTCCGCATCTTCCCGGTCCGACAGCGCATTGATCTGTTCGTCGGCTCGGTGAGCATTCTTGTTTTCAAGCACATGCAGCAGATTCATGGTGTTTCGGCTGCCTACCGGAAGCGGTTCGTCTACCGACAGCGGTTTTTGGGGAGACTCCGTCTCAATGGCTTTGGTGATAGCCCGCTTGATGAAAGGAGCTGCATAGGCAATGAACTTCTTTCCTTTGGATGTGTCAAATTTCTCCGCGGCGAGGATCATGGCCAAGTTTCCTTCACTCACCAAGTCGTCCAGCTCAACGCCTCTTCCCGTATATCTCTTAGCCATCGCAATCACAAATCCCTGATTCTCTTTGACTAACTGATCGATGATTTTATGCTCATTCATAATAACCGTTATTGTTTGTTGCAAATATAGATAAAATCTTCGAGACTCGGAACGATCTACTGTGGAAATAATCTTTATTCGAAGAAAAGTGGATCCGATGCCTTTTCTTCGCAGCGAGGGCTGATACAGACGGTTGGCCGACAGCATTTCTCGATCCCGGAAATCATCTGTTGGCCGACCGTACGGTGCATGTTGCAATCCCACAGGCGCTTCCTTTCTCGGCAAGCAGCCTGCGGCGTGGATTTCTGCTGTCAGCGGAGAGATCAGGGAACTACATGATATTGATCTTCTGTGGAGTCGTCTCCATAGATGTCATTGAATCTCATGAGATAGGTGTCGTATTGTGTGAGATAGGGATTCCATGCCTTCCGGACGGCCGAGGGGGGCACGAACAGGCCTGAAAGACCGTTGGAGGCGTCGACGCTGAGCAGGTAGAAGTCGCCGGAGACATCCTGTTGGCAGACGGGATGGGCCGTCTTGGAAAACTTGGGGCCCAATCCTGACACGCATCCGTTGACAGACAGGACGATCCCGCGGTCCGTCTGTTCGAAGTTGACACCGATTGCGTGGTGGCAGACCAATAGCAGTCCTTTGCCTGCTTCATTGGTAAGCAGGGCCGCGTCGACTCCCATGCGGTTGCCTTCGAAATAAAGATCGCCGGCCGTCATGGTGTGGAAGCCGTATCGGTTGGCATTTTGCTTGCCCGGATAGGTGGCATATGGACCGTAGCCTAACCATTGCACCTTGTTGATCTGTGCATCTAAGAGTAGCGCGAGTCCGCCCTCTAAGATCAGCTTGGGCATCTTGTTCTTGCTGAAATGGAAGCTGACGTGCCATCCTCCTGCGACTGAATCGATCTTCAGACCGTCGGTAATCGGTTTCAGATAGTGGTTGCTGACATCGTCCTTGACCTGCAGTCCTTCACTGATGGTGAGCTTCCGGCCGGTCCGCATCATCGGTTTTCCGACAATGAAAGCAGCCGGACTGCCCTGGCTGGACTGTGTTTGCAGGAGCCGTTGGCAGATGTCTGTCGGATTGACACGGATGGTCTGCCGGTTGAAGACAAGGCCTGTGCGGTCGGCGATGGTGAAATGGAGAAGCAGCAGCGAATTCTTCCCGTCAGGCAGTGTCAGCGGTTTGATATGGACAGGAAGGGTGTTCCGTTGGCGCGGAGCGCATTCCGGCGTGAAACAGCCCCGCTGAATGGTGTCCCGGTCGGCCGTCAACGCCCAGGTGAAAGTGACGTTGCCCTTCAGGTTGAGGAAGTCATAGCGGTTGGTAAGATGGACGTCAATCATTCCTCCTGATGCGGGCAGGCTGTAGAGGGTGTCAGTTACGAAGGCGCGGGCGTAGTTATGTTGAACCTCGAAATAGTTGGGTAAGGGCGTGCGATCTGCATAGAGCAGGCCGTCCGTACCCTTGTTGCCATACATGGTGAAACCGCCTTCTTCGCTCGTATAGACATCCTCCATGTAGCCGAACTTGGATTTCAGGTGCCTGCGGAAGGGCATTCCCTGATCTACCCATTCCCACACACTGCCGCCCGCTAACACATCATTGCGTTCCATGAGTTCCCACAAGCGGTCGTGATCTTCCAAGGATTGTCCGAGCGTATGACAGTATTCGGTGAGGATGATGGGACGTTGAGACTCCTTGGCCCATGTCTCCAAGCGCGACAGAGACGGGTAATGGGGTGCGAAGACCTTCACATAGCCGGGCATCTGGTATTTCAATGAGTGGAAGTAAGACCCGATCTGCGGATAGCAGATCTCACGTGACGGATCAAGACGCAGTGCATATTGACCGACCTCGCCGGTCATGGGCGTGAACGGGTTCTCGTTTCCGATGCTCCAAAGGATGACACACGGATGGTTCTTGTCACGCCTGATCGTGGCGTCGGCGTGCGTTAAGAGGATGTCGCGATAGGCAGTGTCGTTGAGGTGATGATCCCCGTGGCCGAACGAGACTTCGTCAATGACATAGAAGCCCAATGAATCACAGAGTTCGAAAAAGCGTGGTTCGCGTGTGTAATGTGAGCAACGGATGTAGTTGATGCTCGCTTCCTTCATGAGACGGAGATCCTTCAGCGTGAGCTGATCGCTGATCACCTTGCCCGTCGTGGGATCTGTCGCATGCGAGGTCACGCCACGCAGTTTGATGGGACGGCCGTTGAGCTTGAGCGTCTTGCCGTCTATGGTGATCTGACGGACGCCGAACCGGCTGTCAAACTGCTGTAACAAGCGGTTTTTCTGCCACAAAGAGAAGTGAATGGTATAGAGGTCCGGTGTCTCGGCGGTCCACAGATTCGGATTCCGGAGGGTTAATGTCGTATGGCCTTTACCGTCCCTGCCCAAAGGCAGGATGAAGCTTTCGACGGTCGCGCCGTGCTTGTCCGTGACCTGCGCTTTGATCAGGAAAGAGGCAATGCGCTTTCCTTTTGTGTCTCTGGCCGCAAACGCGAACCTGACGTCAGCTGTGCCGTTGGAAATCCGCTCTGTGGTTACGGTGAAGTCGGACAAATGCTTTTCTGGTATCCGAAGCAGTGTCACATCGCGGAAGATGCCCATCGGAGCCCAGTCATCATAGGTGTCAAAGTCGAAGCCTTTGAATCTCGATACGACCCGCAGGGCCAATGTCTGTGGCCCATTCTTCGTGAGAAACGGCGTGATGTCAAAGAGGCAGGTGTTGTAGGATGACTCCCAACGGCCGGCTTCGCGTCCGTTTACATATAAGGTATAGGCTCTCAGAACACCGTCCAAGCGCAGGATGACTCTGTCACGACGCCAATGCTGCGGCACTTCGAACTCAGTGCGGTAATAGCCGGTCAGTGAGTCGGGCTCGACATAGCGCGGTTCGCAGAATCCGTGAACGTCCCAGTTGCCGGGTACGGGGATTGTTTTCCAGGCCGAATCGTCAAAGTCGGGCCTGGCAAAAGCGGTGCCGTCGGCATGGTCGATGCCCCGGTTGACCTGCAGTTTCCATGTTCCGTTGAGGCTCATTTGCCAGCTGTGGGCGATGCCGGGATAAATTCCCTTGAAGGCGTCCATGATCTGTGCCTCTGCGCCAAAGGCGAGCAGGATGCCCAAAATGACAGTTGTCAATCGTTTACAAGTTTTCATTACGTGGTCAGTTTTATTAGTTTTTCAGTAGGGTAGGAGAGCCTTCCGTCATGGTGCATCTCGTTTTGCAGTTGGCCGCAGGTATGCTGCCATTCTGCCATTCATGGCTTCGGCGTAGTTTTCGGACACAAAGTTAATCATTTATCCCAGATTAGCGCATTTTCTGAATCAGAAGTTTTGCCTAATGATATGAAATGTGTGGCATTTTATTTTTTTAGCTCATAGAGCGATGTTATTAATGATATTTTATACGAACGGGTGGTTCCCTGCTCATAGAAAATATATATCTTTGTAATGAATAACAGATTAATCATTAAATTAAAGAAGAAAAAAGTATGGATACAAGACTAAGTTTCGTTTTTCCGGGACAGACTGCTGTCTTCTTTGGAGCTGGACAATTGAACAATCTCCATACGCTCGCGATGCCCGGCAAGAAAGCTCTCGTAGTGATTTCTAATGGTAAGTCGACCCGCGCCAACGGTTATCTTGATCGGACGGTCGAGCAGCTTCGTCAGGCCGGAGTAGACAGCTACGTGTTTGATCAGATTCAGGCTAATCCGCTGAAAGCCAGTGTTGAGGCTGGTGCAAAGGCTGCCAACGAGCAGGGGTGCGACTTCATTGTGGCCTTGGGAGGAGGATCGGTGATGGATGCGGCAAAGGTCATGGCAATCAATGCCACGAATCCGGGTGACCTCTGGGATTATGCCGGTGGACGGACAGGGAAGCGGAAGCCTGTACTCAATGCGCCTTTGCCTTGGGTAGCAATAACGACAACTGCCGGAACTGGATCAGAAGTGGACAGCGCCGGCGTGATCACCAATCCGGAAACGAACGAGAAGTTAGGCATCGGAGATCCCCGTGCGTTTGCCGTTTATGCCATTGTGGATCCGGAACTGATGCTGAGTGTGCCGCCGAAGTTTACTGCCTTTCAAGGTTTCGACGCACTGTTCCACAGTCTGGAGGGCTATGTGAGCAATCAAAGCAATCTCTTTTCAGACATGGTACAGGAAGCGGCGATCCGCAATATCGGCCAGTTTCTGCCCATTGCCTGCCGGAACGGACAGAACATAGAAGCCAGGGCGAGGGTAGCCTTTGCCAATACGATGAGCGGTTATTCGATGGATACGAGTGCCTGTACGGCTGAACACAGCATCGAACATGCGCTGAGTGCTTACCATGAGCAGCTGCCTCACGGAGCTGGACTGATCATGATCTCGAAGGCTTACTTTACAGTCGTTATCAACAAGCACGTCTGCGACGATCGCTTTGTCAACATGGCGCGCTTTCTCGGCAACGACAAGGCTTCAGTTCCGGAAGACTTCATCACCGCGCTGGTAGCACTTCAGGAGGAGTGCGGCGTAGCAGACCTGCGGATGAGCGACTATGGCATCACGCCCGATGAGTTCGACAAGATGGCTACGAACGCCCTTGAGGTGATGGGAGTGCTGGTCAAATTAGATCGCGAACCGTTGACCCATGCGGAGATTGTGGAGATTCTCCGACGGTCATACAAATAGAGCTCCGCAGTGCTCTCAAGGTTTTTGCACCTTGGAGGCTGTGTCAAAACGGAGTGACTCCTTTTTTCAAT
>ONHE01000144.1 GCA_900317545.1 uncultured Prevotella sp.
ATCATATTGAGAACGAGAAAATTCCAATTCTGAAAGCCTTTGTTCAGAATTGGCTCACCATTCTCCGGCTCATAATATTCATGCAATGCGCCGAATCGCTCGAAGTCTTTGCCCAACAGCAAAACAGTCTTCTCGGCAATCTCCCGCGCTTCTTCGGTGAATCCATAGCGTAGGAGGCCACGAAAGACAAGATAGTTGGCATTGATCCAGACTGGACCTTGCCACGATGAAGGATTGCCGCTTGCTTTGACATTATACATCTTCTCCAAAGGCGAAAGTGTTCTTATGCCGGCCGGACAGTTGAGCTCTTCGGTGTTGTGAAAATGCAACCTGACCATCTGTGCAGCCTGTTCCTTCGTGGCAATACCGGCCCACATCGTCATGAAACCACTCCATACGCTGAACCGCATGATCAGACAGTCGTAGTTGCGGGGCTGCCCTGTATGGTAGAAAAACTGTCCAGGTTTTGCGTTTTCTGTATCTGGTTTGACCACCGGAAGCAGATTGAAGTCCACGCTGTAATAATATCTGTCTCTTGGATCCCAACAATGTTTTTGTATGTTGGCAATTAGTTCTTCGGCGCTTTTGGCGTAGCTTGCCTTTATTCCCGGCAGATGCAGTTGGTCAGCAAGATAGGCCATGGCCTGCAATTCCTTTACCATGAGACAGTTAAGGAAGATGGATCCGGAGCTTTCGTTGGGTCTGTAGAACGTGCAGGGGTCATTGTCGACACCGATTGCCTTGTCGTCTTCCCAATAGAGAAGGCCGGTTGTCCTGTGTCTGTGGTAGTTCAGGTATTTGTCAACGAAGCTCTGCAGTTTATAAAAATCATCTCGCAGCCATTCCGTATCACCGTGCATGTTCTTCACGATGAATGCAGCATGCTGAGCCAGAGTTGGCTTATGCATGTTCGTCTTCCATGGATTGATAAGCTTGAGCATATCTTCCCTGGAGGGCTGATTGCGCTCTATCCAATAGGGAATCCAGCCATCCATGCCACCGTAATGCAGCGAGTTGAGGACGCAGCCTTGCTCATAGGGGAGAGCTTCCTGAAGGTCTTTTTCGGTTCCTGCATCTGTTAGAATCTGCCGAAGGGCCACATTGCTCAGCCAAGAGTCCCAATCCCACAGGATGTCTAAATACTGGTTGCTACCTGGAGCGAGGAATGGGTACATAAGAGAGCCACCAGCCTTGCGATACATCCCCCGCATCTCCTTATATATAAACTTACGACAGAGACCCTTATATTTGGCAAGTTGGTCTGCCGAACGTTCCGGCATTTGCGCACATAAGATGTTTGCGGTCAAAACAAAGATACAAAGAAGCAAAGATCTTTTCATGATATGGCTGATATAGAAAGGCAGAGCGGAGATATTTTATGAAAGGGTATGACTGAACAGGAGACAGAGTGGGCAACTTCCGCTGCCCCTCTATCTGCCATATCTTATTTATTCTTCAACAAGTCGCGGATTTCTCCAAGGAGCTTCTCTTCATTGCTTGGCTCTGGTGTCGGGTCCGTTTTTTCTTCCTTTTTCCGGGTCATTTTGGCGAAAGCTTTGACGATCAGGAAGACACAGAAGGCAATGATGATGAAGTCAATCGTGTTTTGAATAAACAGACCATAATTGATTTTAGCATCACCAACCTGTGCAGTGAGTCCACTAAAGTCAATTCCGCCCGTGACGATACCGATCAAGGGCATGAGAATATTGTCAACTAAGGAAGACACGATCTTTCCGAATGCGGCACCGATGATTACGCCGACAGCTAAGTCCAGTACATTGCCGCGCATTGCGAACTCTTTGAAATCATTTAAAAATTTACTCATAACGATTGTGTTAATTATTGAATGTTGATTTGCTACCTCGACATATCACTCTCGAACGAAGTGTACATAATAACTCTAAAAAAGTAACACGGAGTAGGCTGTTTTATATTATTTAAGACTTATATCGCCTGCAAATATAGAAAAAAAATCGTATATTTGCGCTCGAAAATAAAAGAAAAGCCTGTGGGTACGCAATTTTTATATATTTTATAAGGTCTTTGAAGATGTGCGAGCAGGTATATAGGGATTTTGAAGAATAGGTATTTTATTAACTCTTTAATATAAAGTAAAAGTAAAATGATTAAAATTGGTATTAACGGTTTTGGGCGTATCGGTCGATTTGTCTTCCGCTCAACGCTTGAAGAAGCAAACAAGAACGACGTAGAGGTTGTAGCTATCAACGATCTTCTCTCTGTAGATTACTTGGCTTATTTGCTGAAGTATGATACGATGCACGGTCGTTTCGACGGTACGATAGAGGTAAAAGATGCTCAGACACTTGTCGTTAACGGCAAGGAAATTCGCATTTTCGCAGAGCGTGATGCCGAGAATATTAAGTGGGCAGAGGTTGGAGCAGAGTATATTGTTGAGTCTACCGGCTTCTATTTGACAATGGACCGTGCCGAGAAGCATTTGAAGGCTGGTGCTAAGTATGTAGTCCTGTCAGCTCCTTCGAAGAAGGGCGAGGACGGACGTCAGGCTGATATGTTCGTTTGCGGCGTCAACGATGACACTTATGCTGGTCAGCAGATTGTTTCAAACGCTTCATGCACCACTAACTGTCTGGCTCCGATCGCCAAGGTCTTGAATGATAACTTCGGCATTGAGACGGGTTTGATGACAACCGTTCACTCCACTACAGCTACACAGTTGACGGTTGACGGTCCTTCAAAGGGTGGCAAAGACTGGCGTGGAGGCCGTGCAGCTGCTGGCAACATCATTCCTTCTACCACTGGTGCAGCAAAGGCTGTAGGCAAGGTAATTCCTGAGCTGAACGGCAAACTGACTGGTATCTCAATGCGTGTACCTACATTGGATGTATCTGTCGTTGACTTGACTGTCAACCTGAAGAAGCCCGCAACTCAGGCAGAGATCGATGCTGCAATGAAGAAAGCATCTGAAACCAATCTGAAGGGTATCCTCGGTTATACTGAAGATGCAGTCGTTTCTTCCGACTTTTTGGATTGCCCGCTGACTTCTATCTATGATGCAACAGCTGGTGTACACTTGACTGACACTTTTGTAAAGATCGTATCTTGGTATGATAACGAGATCGGTTACAGTCACAAAGTTGTAGAGTTGATCAAGCGCATGAATGCTTACAACAACAAGTAATTTGTTGCTGAATGATATTTTTGGACCGTCTTGCTTTGCAGGACGGTTTTTTTTTGTTAATTTTGCTGCATGAGTGAGCGAATGATAACGGTTCTCGGTCCTACGGCCAGTGGTAAAACGCGTTTGGCAGTTGCACTTGCTTCTGATCTTGGTGCAGAGATCATCAGTGCCGACAGCAGGCAAGTGTACTGCGACATGGATATCGGAACCGGTAAGGACCTTGCTGATTATGTTTACGATGGACATGCCGTTCCTCATCATTTGATAGACATTGTTCCGGCGGGAACGAAGTATAACCTCTATGAATATCAAAAAGATTTTCACACGGTATATGACGATCTCGTGTCACGTAGCATAACTCCGATTCTCTGTGGCGGTACGGGGCTGTATATCGAAGCAGTCTTAGGCGGTTATAGTCTGTCTCCTGTGCCGCAGAATCCGGAACTCCGCGCGTCGCTTGAACACAAGCCGTTGGACGAGCTGACGCAGATCCTGATTGAGCTGAAGGCTCAAAATGGCTCTCACATGCACAATCGAACGGACGTGGACACATGCCAAAGGGCCATCCGGGCCATTGAAATTGAGGCCTATAACAAGCTCCATCGGGTGTCACTGCGAGCTCTTCCGCCAATTGAATCGCTGATCATCGGCCTGCATATAGACCGGGAAGAACGGCGGAGGAGAATCACGGAACGTCTGCGCTATAGACTGGAACACGGGTTGATAGAGGAAGTCAAGGAGCTGCTCGACGGTGGTATTCCACAGGAAAATCTGATCTATTACGGTCTTGAATATAAGTATGTCACAGAGTATGTGACAGGTTTGATTTCGTTTGAAACGATGTTCGGCCAGCTTGAAACGGCCATCCATCAGTTTGCCAAGCGTCAGATGACGTGGTTTAGAGGCATGGAACGGCGTGGATACAAGATCAATTGGATTGACGCAACGAAACCTTTGGAAGAGAATATTCATCATATTAAGCAGTTATTATGGCAGTGAATGATACACAGTGGGGCATCCTGTATTGTCCGAAGTCGGGTTTTTCGAATGGGAAAAGCCGTTGGGAAAAGATTGAAAAGTGCTTGCAGGCCAATCAAATCAGTTATGATTACGTTCAGAGTGAGAACACGGGGAGCGTGGAAAGGTTGGTTAAGATGCTGATAAACAATGGTTATAGGACGATCGTTGTCGTTGGTGGGGACTCTGCGTTGAATGATGCCGTGAACTGCTTGATGCAAATGGATCAGGAGACGAGAAACCGTATTCACTTGGGGGTCATCCCAAATGGCGTGATGAACGACTTCGCTCACTTCTGGGGATTCAAGGAAAACGAGATTGAACAGACAATCTTATGGCTCAAGAAACACCGTGTCAGAAAGATCGATTTGGGACGAATGAATTATTATAACAAGCACGGCGAAGCCTGCCATCGCTATTTCCTCAACTGTGTCAACATCGGTTTGATTGCCACGATCATGAATCTTCGCCGAAAAACCAGACATTTCTTGGGGTCAAGGACGCTGTCTTTCATCTTTTCATTCCTGCTGATGATCTTCCAGAGACTCGACTACAAGATGAAGCTGAAGATCAATTCGGATGTGATCAAGCGTAAGGTCATGACCGTCTGCGTGGGCAACTGTCAGGGCTACGGACAGACTCCGAATGCCGTACCCTATAACGGCCTGTTGGATGTATCGGTGGTTTATCATCCCGAAATGACACAACTCTTTGAGGGATTCTATCTCTTTGTCAAGGGAAAATTCCTGAATCACAGAAGCGTCCATCCATACCGGACCAAAGAGGTCATGATCGAGGAGGCGCAGCATGCGCTGGTCGGGATTGACGGCCGACTGATGAACACACCGGTTGGACCATTCAAGGTGACAGTGGTACAGGAAGTTATCAATTTCCTGATACCCGAATAACAGCCTGGCTGCATGCCGATGCTGCTTGTGGCGCAACCACATTGATCTACTAAAACCTTCGGTCGGTCACGAAAGAAGATCGGTTACCTTTATCGACTTTTTGCCTCTGTAAAAGGCTCATTTTTCCGGTCTTATTTCCATAGTTGTTTTATGCCTTCCGCATATGATAGCTCTGGGCGGCCAAGAGCTATCCTTTTGGCGCCCGAAAGGTATCATATGGAGGCTCCGGATGATAGCTTTGTGTCAGCCCCTTGGATTTGCCCTGTTTCAGGGAGTTTTGCCTCATTGGATGAACAGCAGATGTACGGAAAAGGCTGAAGCCCTCAGTCATCATACGACTAAGGGCTTCGGCTCTGAACGGACATCTTGTTTCGGCATCACTTATCTTGATGCCCGGAGTGCCTCTATGTTCTCGTATCTGCGTTTGATGAACCGGTTGTAGATGTTGCGTAGCCACAGAGGGTGGGTCACAATAAACACGAGACCAATCAGAAGTGTGATCAGATAGGCGACGGTGTCACTGAACACAGCCTGCAGCAGGCTGATGATAACAATGGGCACCGTAAATGCGATGATCTCGGCAACGACCTGAACATAGTTGTTCTCGAGGCCTGCCTTGCTGATAAACTTTGTGTTAAGCGGAATTGTCTGTTTGTTGTAGACGGCCATCTGAAACAGTAAGAAATACTGGAATCCCGCGGTAAAGACTGCCATCGATGCAAGCATCAAGATGGACCACTTGCCGATGATCACAGGCGGGAGCATCAGCAGGAATGGGAATACGAGCATCAGACAGTAGAAGATGTACTTGGCCTTGAAGAGAGAGAGAATGTTCTCCTTGTGTACCATCAGCGCATCGATATAGTTCCCTTCGTTTCCCATTATCTTGACCAGCATGGTCGCGCCGTAGATGACGAAGTTGTAGACGCACCAGAAGTTTGTCATGATCTGTGAGTCGTAGACATTTGTCGTGGCGATAATGATGCTGAAGACCAGCACAATGGCCGTTGCAGAGATGAAAGTCTTACGTGGATTCTTGTTGCGAAGGATCGTCTTGACTTCCAATTTGAAATATTCGCCGATTTCACCGTATTTATCTAAGAATGACAACTTGGTGACGCTTCGGAGCCTGGTTGTTTCAGTTTTGGACAGTTCTGCCCACACATGCTTGTACTGTAGCTTGCGATTGATGATAACTAAGATGGTCAGCGCGGCAATGACCGTCAAGTATGGGAGCAGTGATCCCTCATGCATGGCTGTCCCGACCTTCGCATAAGTGTCGAAAAGATGTTCCCAACCTGCATCCGTCCCTATATAAAGAGGTAGGCTGATAAGTGCATACACGCAGAGGGGAAGCAGCCACCAGAGCTGTGAATCCAGTACCAAGGTACGCACGATGAGGTACCATTGACTGTTGGTAATGATCATGAGCCACCACAGGAATAGAAATCCCAAGGTCAGCCAAATGCCATAGGAGAAGATCACCGACATGAAACAGAAAGGAATCAACATCGTGAACCATATCAGATTGCCCGTATTGAGAATAGATGTCGCAATGAAGACGTCCATGCAGGCATATTTGGAGATTGGCAGAAGAATGTAGGGCTTGACGATCTGTGAAGGCGTCTGCTGAGCCATGAAGCGGACTCCGAAATCGACAAGGAGGATGATCGGCGCAAGTGACATCATCATCTCGACCGAGGTGACCGTCCGACTGTCATTGGCAATCAAGGCAAACATAACGGCGAAACCTATCAGATAGAAAATGATCAGAGCCGTCATGAAGACCATCATGATTTTGGCCGTGCGGGTCTGTTGTAGGTTCATGGCTCGCTTCTCCGCTAATTTGCGATGCCCTCTTAGCAGTTTGAATAAGGTCAGTCGGTTCATTTGGATTATCCTTTTGGTTATCTTAAGTCCACGATCTCTGCCTTCGGATAGTCCTTGGACTGGAAGACGAAGAGTTTGTCTGACTGGTCTTTGGCTTTGAAGTTGGTGATATGAATCGTCGTCCAGGTTGCACCCTGACGCATCTTGACCTCGTTCGGAACCTTTGTCCGTTGATTGATGAGGATGTACATTTCCTGTACGGGATTCTTGGCGTTCTGTGCAGTCAGGTGAACCTGATAGTTGCTTCCGATGGATTTCACGCCGAGGTTATAGCCTCTGTTGTACATTGTGATAAAGGTATAAGGGTTCATCGAAAGCCGTTTCGACTCATTCGGTGTGGAGATGTTGACTTCATTGTTCTTCTTCATGTAGGTCCACTGCGTCTTGCCGTCATACCAGACAACGGATTGTGGCGTTCTTGCCTGGAACTTATTACCTTTAATGGCAATTGTCCCGGCCACATTGCCATATTTGGCGCTGTTGACTGTGAAGTTGGCACTTGCGCCTCCGCTGCGGCCGATGATTCCGGCGGTCGTATCTAAAATAGATTTAGCTTTGCCTGCATTTTGTGCGTTGCCACATAACGAGATGAGCAACATGAACACGATAAATAATGAAAATCTTTTCATGATCTTAACTGTGCTAAAAGTATATTTAATGAATTTTCGTCTTGAATGAGTACATCTCGTGGCTTGGATCCCTGTGCGGCTCCAACGATTCCTGCAGCCTCCAACTGGTCCATCAGTCGTCCGGCACGGTTATAGCCAATGGCAAACCGTCGCTGTATCATGCTCGTCGATCCTTGTTGGGATAAGACGATGGCGTGGGCAGCTTCTTCAAAGTAGGGATCAATATTGCCCATGGATGCGTTTCCGCCATTTGCGCCGCCTTGACCGTCATCGGTCGGTTCCGGCAATTCCATCGGTTCGATCGGCCCCGGCTGCTCGGAGATATATGTATTGATATCAGCTATCTCGGGCGTATCGACGAATGCGCACTGCACACGTACCGGTTCGCCCCCGTTGAGGAATAGCATGTCACCGCGACCAATCAACTGTTCGGCGCCTTTTCGGTCCAAGATGGTCCGGGAGTCGATTTGTGCACCGACTCTGAACGCCATCCTGCCGGGGAAGTTGGCTTTGATATTACCGGTAATGATTGTAGTAGTCGGGCGTTGGGTAGCGATAACCATGTGGATCCCGACGGCTCTTGCCAACTGTGCAATTCGTGCAATAGGCAGCTCAACTTCCTTTCCGGCAGTCATGATCAGATCGCCGAACTCGTCAATGATCACCACGATGTAAGGCATATATTCGTGGCCTTTGGTCATGTCAAGCTTGTGGTTGAGGTATTTCTCGTTGTAATCTTTGATCTTGTTGACCCCTGCCATCTTTAAGAGATCATATCTGTGGTCCATCAGCTTGCAGAGAGAGTTCAGTGTACGGACTACTTTCTGAACATCCGTAATGATTGGTTCATCATCGTTCTCGGGCAAACAGGCCATGAAATGCGGGGCAATCTTGTTATAGATAGAGAACTCCACCTTCTTCGGGTCAATCAATACAAGCTTCAGTTCATTGGGATGTTTCTTGTAGAGTAAAGACGTGATAATAGCATTGAGACCTACAGACTTACCCTGACCTGTGGCACCTGCGACAAGCAAGTGGGGAATCTTAGCCAGATCGACGATATATGCTTCATTGGTGATGGTTTTACCCAAGGCGATCGGCAGATCCATTTTTGTTTCCTTGAACTTCTTTGTGCCCAGCACGCTCTCCATGGATACGATGTTCTTATGCTTGTTAGGGACTTCGATACCGATTGTTCCTTTGCCGGGAATTGGGGCAATGATGCGGATGCCTAATGCCGAGAGACTCAGCGCGATATCATCTTCCAGATTCCGAATGCGTGAGATTCTGACGCCTTCTCCAGGAGTGATCTCGTAGAGGGTGATCGTAGGGCCGATCGTGGCTTTGATCTCTCGGATCGTGACACCGAAGCTGTTAAGCACCTTCACAATATGAGCGTTGTTCGCCTTGATTTCGTCCATATCCACCTCGGGCCTTCCATCGTTGTCATAGGTCTTTAGTAAAGCGAGGGTGGGGAACTTATATCGGAGGAACGGTTCTCTCGGATTAATCGGTGAGTTGAGATCAATCTCGTCGCTGACAAGCGTTTTTCCTTTGGCCGTTTCTTCGGTTTTTGCGAGCTCAACGGTGATTCCGGGTTCTGTGGCAGGTGTTTCTGGTTGATCCATGGGCACGTTCTGGTCGGCCCGTTTTTTGTTTGTCTCGGGATCAGGTGTGAGATCTATGACCGTTGAAAGTTTGACCGGCTCATTGTTCTCTTTGGGGCTATCTTCCTCAAAATCCTTGTTTTCCTTTTCTATATCTTTTTCTGGATGATTGTTGGTCACTGTGACCTTGATTTTGGAAGTGATATAGCCGATCGGATTGAGTGCCTTGCGGATGATACTGATGGTCTCTGCACTGAGATAAGTGAGGAAGGCCAGTGCCACGATAAGCAGCACGGCTGTCAGTCCGGGGGGGCCGATGACGTTCTCTAAATGCTGTACACAGTATAGTCCATGATTCCCCCCTGGATTGTAGATCTGATTGCTGATGATCGGCGTGAGAAACTTCGCAAACGTCACAGAGCTCCATACCATTACCAACATGGTGCCAAAGAACCATTTCCATAGATTCACCTTGTAAGCCCCCATGAGCTTCAGCGCAGCCAGAATGAGAAATGCCGGAATGAGAAAGGATGGCAGTCCGAAGTTCACAGTAACTAAGTTGTGCGCGAGGATTGCACCTATGCTGCCGCAATAGTTTGTAAACTCATGCTCCGTATTGAGCCATTCGCCCGGGCGGAGACTCTCTAACAAGCTCTGATCTGCCTGCCCTGTGGATAAATATGAAACAGTTGCAATGATCGTATATATAGCCAGAAAGAGAATAATTACGCCCAAGAGGAAATCCGTCTTCTCGTTACTGACTATATTTTTGAAGCCGACCGCTTCGCCCAAATTCTTGGGTTTGCGCTCCGATTTCTTTCTTGCCATTGTTTAATTCTTTTATTTTACTTGCAAAAGTAGTGGAAAAAAGTCAGATTATGGTATATTCCCGCAACTTTTTTCTATTTTTGCATCTTGTTAGAGAAGATGATGAAAAAGATTATATACAATAAGTTCGACAAGCACGCAATTACCACCCTGCCGCAGGTGATGTTCCCCGGAAAGATCGTTGTAATTATCGATCCGAAGGAGACAACGAAAGCTGTGGACTTCCTGTTGTCGAGTGATATCCTTGGCATAGACACGGAGACGAGGCCCGCTTTTCATCGTGGCGAGTCACATAAGGTTGCATTATTGCAAGTTGCAAACAGAAACGTGTGTTTTCTGTTCAGGCTTAACTACACGGGGATGACGCCTGCTCTGATCCGTTTGCTTGAGAATAAGGAGGTTCTGATGGTAGGCCTTTCCCTGCACGATGACCTTCTTTCGCTCCACAAGCGGGTGGCTTTCGAGCCCGGCAACTTTGTTGACCTGCAAAATATGGTAGGGGCTTTGGGAATTGAAGATTTGAGTTTACAGAAACTCTATGCCAATATTTTTGCACAAAAGATCAGTAAAAGACAACGTTTATCCAATTGGGAAGCGGACATTCTGACAGATAAGCAGAAGGCTTATGCAGCTATCGACGCATGGGCTTGCATACAGCTCTATGACGAGATGATCCGTCTGAAAGAGACGGGAGATTATGAACTACAACGCATTGCAGAAGATAATAAAAATGAAGTACAAGCAGATTTACCTCAAGAGGGGGAAAGAAGAAAGCCTTAAACGCTTTCATCCGTGGGTCTTTTCAGGTGCGATCAGTCACCAGGATGATCAGATAGAGGAGGGAGAGACGGTCCGCGTCATGACTGCCGATGGTGAGTTTGTTGCCGTCGGGCATTATCAATTGGGTTCGATTGCAGTGCGTGTCTTGTCGTTTTGTGACGTTCTAATCGACCAGACATTTTGGGAGAGTCGGCTGAGATCGGCTTTCGAAATGCGGAAAACCATCGGGCTGGCAGATAATCCTCTAAACAACACATTTCGATTGGTGCATGGTGAGGGTGATTCGCTGCCGGGATTGGTCATCGATTGCTATGCAGACACGGCCGTGATGCAGGCTCACAGTGTCGGCATGCACATGAACCGACAGGCGATCTGCAATGCTTTGGTGGCAGTAGCTGATCATCGGATTCATCATGTTTATTACAAAAGCGAGACGACTTTACCCTTTAAGGCTAACCTCTATCAGGAGAATGGTTTTCTTTATGGTGGGAGCTGCAACAACATAGCCATGGAAAACGGACTTCTTTTTCATGTTGACTGGCTCAAAGGGCAGAAGACCGGCTTCTTTGTTGACCAGCGGGAGAACCGTTCTTTGTTAGAGCAGTATGCCAAAGACCGCAAGGTTCTGAACATGTTTTGCTACACGGGTGGATTCTCCGTCTATGCCATGCGGGGCGGTGCACAGCTTGTTCACTCGGTCGACAGCAGTGCCAAGGCTATCGAGTTGACTAATTTGAATGTACAAAACAATTTTCCTGGTGATGACAGACATCAGGCCTTCTGTGAAGACGCGTTCAAGTTTCTCGATGAAACCGATGGAAATTACGATCTCATCGTGCTTGATCCGCCAGCCTTCGCGAAGCACCGGGCTGCCTTGCACAATGCTTTGAAAGGTTATATACGGTTGAATGCCAAAGGATTGGAGCGTATTGCCAAAAGAGGAATATTGTTCACTTTCAGCTGCTCGCAAGTGGTCACGAAGGACCATTTCCGCAATGCAGTCTTCACGGCTGCGGCTCAAACAGGCCGTAAGGTCCGCATTCTGCACCAACTCCACCAGCCTGCAGATCATCCAATCAATATCTATCACCCCGAGGGCGAATATCTCAAAGGCCTTGTTCTCTATGTTGAATAAAAGGTAGAAGCCAGGCATGGAAGTTTTGGAAAATAAGGTCGAGGCATTTATCCGACACAAGCAATTGCTCTCTAAGGACGGGAAATATATCGTGGCCTTGTCCGGCGGAGCTGACAGTGTCTGCCTGCTCCTCGTCCTCCATCATCTTGGGTATGAAATAGAAGCAGTCCACTGCAATTTCAAATTGCGCGGGAGTGAGTCTGATCGCGATGAAATTTTCTGTGAAACACTGTGTGCCAATAAAAACATTCCATTTCATCGCATTCACTTTGATACCCAATCTTATGCCCAACTCCATCATATCAGCATCGAGATGGCAGCCCGTCAGTTGCGTTATCAATATTTTGAACAACTCAGGCGGGATATTCATGCTGATGGCATTTGTGTGGCCCATCATCGGGATGACAGCGTTGAAACCATCCTGCTGAACTTGACCAGGGGAACCGGAATTGACGGCCTCGTCGGGATCTCTCCATCCAACGGATTTCTGTATCGCCCGCTTCTGTGCGTAAGTCGTTCAGAAATAACGGATTATCTTCATTTTTTTCAACAAGATTATGTAACAGACAGTACGAACTTATGTGATGACTTTCAGCGCAACAAGATCCGACTGCGCGTTCTTCCGCTGTTGGAAGAAATCAATCCTTCCGTCAGAAATAACATCCAAAAAGCTGGACGCTATCTGCAGGATGTGAAGAATATTCTTGACGAAAAGTTACAAATAGATCGAGAGGCCTGCGTGATCCGTGACGATGAAAAGGGCTTAATTCTCTCCATTCCCCGCATCAGTTCTGAGCTGTTGCTGTGGGAGTTGCTGAAAGGCTATGGTTTTAATTCTGTCCAAGTTTCACAGATCTATGCTGGATTGCCTCAAACCACTGGAAAAATGTGGGTCTCTGCTGACTATGAACTGCTCGTTGACCGTGACCGTCTGATCGTCGAAGCTAAACATCAGGAGCCATTTCGGCCCGTCAGAATGCCTGAAGAGGGCAATTATGCCATTTCTTCCAATCGTACATTCCATTGCCACGTCATCCTGAAAAGTCCCGATTTCATCGTGGACAGGAAGCCAGAAGTGGCATGCTTGGATGCAGATCGTGTCCGTTTCCCATTATTGTTGCGCCGCGCAGAGCCTGCAGACCGGTTTGTTCCTTATGGTATGCGAGGCAGTAAATTAGTGAGCAATTATCTCACCGACCATAAAATGAACCGGTTTGAGAAACGCAGTCAACTTGTAATGACGGATGCCTCTGGACGCATCATATGGCTTGTGGACCGCCGAGTCGACGACCGTTTTAAGGTCACTTCTGACACTCGTCGTATCCTCTTGATTCATTGATTGTTACGAAATGATAGCTTTGGAGGCCCAAGAGATATCCTTTGGGCGCTCCAAATGATATCTCTTGAGTCTCCAAAGGATACATATGCGGAGACCGAAGATGTCATCTCGTCCGAACGGCTCATTTCTCAGAATTCATCGCGGTGAGCCTTCAGAAAGTCTTCTGCACGGTGAAGATCCTCCGGCGTGTCGATTCCAATTGTTTCAACGTCCGTTATTCCGACCTTGATCCGATACCCATTCTGCAGCCATCTCAGTTGTTCTAAGCTCTCTGCTATCTCAAGCGGGGATGGTTTGAAAGTTGTAATTTCCTTTAGCACATTTGTCTTATATGCGTAAATACCAATATGTTTCAGATAGGGAAAGCTGCTCATCCATTCCGACTCTTCTTTTCCGCGGACATAAGGAATGACACTCCGTGAGAAGTAGAGTGCATAACCCCGGTTATCCGTCACGATTTTGGGCGAGTTCGGATTCTTGACTGCTTCCAGCGTATCAAAGGGTTTGCCTAACGTGGCGATCTGCGTGTCGGCATCCACAAAGCATCGGCAGAGCGTCTCGATCTGGCTTCGGCGGATAAAGGGCTCGTCTCCCTGAATGTTTACCACTACATCCCACTCGCCCTCTACCTTTGTCATGGCTTCCGCGATGCGATCTGTGCCACTCCGATGAGTGGCGGATGTCATGACTGCTTTTCCTCCGAAAGCCAATACATGATCATAAATTCGCTCGTCATCTGTAGCAACATAGACCGCCTGAAGCACCTGTGTTGCTTGTTCGTAAACTCGTTTTATGACACTCTTGCCGTCCAAAACAGCCAGCGGCTTGCCTGGAAAGCGGGTTGATGCAAATCGTGCAGGAATAATGCCTATAAACCTCATGATGTAGAATATTATTTCTGGCAAAGATACTAATTTTTGCTAATACATTTTGTAGTATCACATATTTTTCCTACTTTTGGACGATAAAAACTATCAGCAATACATCCATTGAAAGTAGAAATCATTCGATTTAACATTGAAAATCCATGAATAAGATATTCGTTTCGTTATTTTTCACCATCCTTCCGATGACCTTGTGGGCTCAAAAAATCTCGCTGGGTTCCTGCACGATCTACGAAGGCATCGGAAAGGAGCGTATTGCCGGGCAGTACAAGGGCGAGATGTCGGCCGGAAAGCCGCATGGCAAGGGGAGTGTGCGCTACGAAAACGGCAACACTTATGAAGGCGAGTTCGTCAAGGGGAAGCGTCAGGGATATGGCATCTACACATTCTCAGATGGTGAAAAATACGAAGGTGAATGGTTTCAGAACCAGCAGCACGGACGGGGAACCTATTACTTTGCCAACAATAATAAATATGTCGGGCTGTGGTATGCAGACTATCAGCAAGGACATGGCATCATGTATTACTACAACGGAGACAAGTACGAGGGAAACTGGTTTCAGGATAAGCGTCAGGGAAAAGGTAAATACACTTTCTCTAACGGCGCTTATTACAACGGTAACTGGAAAGACGACCAGAAATCGGGTCGCGGCTTTTTTGACTGGGGAGACGGTACTACCTACGACGGTATGTGGGCTAACAACCAGCGGTCTGGACGCGGTACCAACCGCTATGCAGACGGTGACGTTTATATCGGTGACTGGGCGGATGACATACAGAACGGCAAAGGAACCTATAAGTTTCAGAATGGTGACGTCTACGAAGGTGAATACGTGCAAGGAGAGCGCACCGGTATGGGAATTTTCAGATATGCCCGTGGTGACAAGTATACCGGGCAGTTTCTCGAAGGCGACAAGAACGGGCTGGGAACATTTATCTGGAACAACGGTGACAACTATACGGGGATGTGGAAAAACGATGTTCAGAACGGTCATGGAAAATTAACCAAGAAGAACGGAGACATCTTTGAAGGCAACTTTGTCAACGGGAAGGTTGAGGGGCAAGTTACTATCCACTTTGCCGACGGTACGAAGTTCAAGGGGACGTTCAAGCATGGTATGCGCAATGGACCTGCCATTGAAGAGGACAAGGACGGCAAGCGTTTCGAAGGGTCCTATGTCGATGACAAGCGCGACGGTCGCTTCGTTGAGAAAGATCGGAACGGGCAGATCACCGCCAAAGGGCATTATGAGTCAGGAAAACGTTTTAATGATTAAAGAAAAGATATTATGGTTGTAGACACTTTGAATCATTTAGAGCAATATGCAGCACTGAATCCGCTGTTTGAAGAGATGATTCGGTTTATCAAGGAGAACGATTTGAACGCATTGGAAAATGGCAAACACCCCATCAAAGGCGATGATCTTTTCGTCAATATTCAAGATGCAGCCGGTCGGAGTCATGACGAGGCTGTGTTCGAAACCCATCGTCGGATGCTCGATGTGCAGATACCTCTTTCGGCTGAAGAAACGTTTGGTTACAAGCCTTTGGCGGATCTGCCGGATGCAGCATACGACGAAGCGAAAGACATCACGAAATATCCGGGAGCGAAGGCTGCGACATTTGTAAACTGCAAACCGGGAGAGTTTGTCATGTTCTGGCCGCAGGACGGACATCAGCCCTGTATCGGCTCGGGTACCATCCATAAAGCTATTTTCAAAGTTAAGGTATAAACCGACATCACACCTCGGATACAAAGCATAATCAAGCAGGTCGCCACGACACTGCCAATAATCCTAAAAGTATGAAGGCAAAAGAAAAGAAACCTCAGCATATCGGCCTTGTGAAGAATGATCCTTATTTAGAGCCCTTTGAGGAAGCGATTCGGGGCAGACATGAGTTTGCCGTAAAAAAGCTGAATCAGTTTACCCAAAACGGGAAGAAGGGATTGAGTGATTTCGCCAGAGGATACGATTATTATGGCCTGCACAAGACCTCCCGGGGCTGGGTGTTCCGCGAGTGGGCTCCCAATGCGACAGAAATCTACTTGATAGGCGACTTCAATAGATGGCATGAGAACGATAAGTACCGTGCCGTCCGGGTGTCAGATTCGGGCGACTGGGAATTGAAGTTGCCCAACAAGGCGGTCAGGCACGGGGATCTGTACAAGATGTATGTACGGTGGAATGGGGGAGAAGGAGAGCGCATTCCCGCATGGGCGCAGCGCGTAGTGCAGGATGATGCGACGAAGATATTTTCCGCCCAGGTATGGAATCCGGAAACTCCATACGAGTGGAAAAAGAAATCTTTCAGACCAAAGACCTCTCCTTTGCTCATCTATGAATGTCATATCGGAATGGCGCAGGATGCAGAAAAAGTCGGCACTTACAGGGAGTTCAAAGACAATGTCTTGCCCAGAATTGTCAAAGCAGGCTACAACTGCATTCAGATCATGGCCATTCAGGAGCATCCTTATTATGGTTCGTTCGGCTACCATGTTAGTTCTTTCTTCGCCGCATCTTCACGTTTCGGCACTCCCGAGGAGCTGAAGGAGCTGATCGATGCAGCCCATCAGAAAGGTTTGGCTGTAATCATGGACATCGTCCATTCTCATGCCGTGAAGAATGAGATTGAAGGTCTTGGCAATCTTGCAGGCGACCGCAATCAGTATTTCTATCCCGGCGAGCGGCATGAGCATCCTGCCTGGGATTCCCTTTGCTTCGACTATGGAAAAGACGATGTGCTTCACTTCCTGCTCAGCAACTGCCAATACTGGCTGAAAGAATACCACTTTGACGGCTTCCGCTTTGATGGTGTCACCTCTATGCTGTACTATAGTCATGGTTTGGGCGAAGCGTTCATGGGCTATGGCGATTATTTCAACGGGCATCAGGATGATAATGCCATCTGCTATCTGACCCTTGCCAACAGGCTGATCCATGAAGTGAATCCCTATGCGATCACCATAGCTGAAGAGGTCAGTGGCATGCCGGGACTCGCCGCACCGTTTGAAAAGGGCGGATATGGATTTGATTATCGTATGGCCATGAATATTCCTGACTACTGGATTAAGACCATCAAGGAAAAAAGCGATGAAGACTGGAAGCCCAGCAGCATATTCTGGGAAGTCAAGAACAGACGGAGCGATGAGAAAACCATATCTTATTGCGAGAGCCATGATCAGGCCTTGGTAGGTGACAAAACGATTATCTTCAGGTTGGTAGATGCCGATATGTACTGGCATTTTAAACATGGAGACGAGAATATGACTGTTGACCGCGGTATTGCATTGCACAAGATGATCCGCTTGGTGACAGCTGCAGCGATCAATGGTGGCTATCTCAACTTCATGGGCAATGAGTTCGGGCATCCCGAATGGATTGATTTCCCCCGCGAAGGCAACGGCTGGAGTTATAAGTATGCCCGCAGACAATGGAATCTTGTGGACAATCCTGAACTTGATTATCACTTTTTAGGTGACTTTGACCGTGAGATGCTGAAGGTCATCAAGAGTGAGAAGAACTTCAATCAAACACCCGTACAGGAGATATGGCATAATGACAAGGATCAGATACTCGCTTTCATGCGTGGTGACTTGATATTTGTATTTAACTTTTCACCATCAAGAAGTTTCACCGATTATGGTTTCTTGGTACCTACCGGATCCTATGATGTCGTGCTGAACACCGACTCCAAGGATTTTGGAGGAAACGGTTTGGCCGACGATACCATCACTCATTTCACCAACTACGATGCCCTTTATGTGGATGAACATAAAGAATGGCTGAAACTGTATATTCCTGCAAGGAGTGCGGTGGTGCTTCGCAAGAACTGAGAACTTCCGGCCCGTGACCGGCAGGATTCATTGATCAACATTAAACAGTAATCATACATTGATGAAAACGGACAAAAAGAATAGCACAATCTTTATGAAATCGACCTGTGCTATTCTTTTTTTGACATTCACATTTGTCTACTTATATTTTTATCAAGCAGACATATTGGCTGCCGGACAGCATGTGCTCTCTGGTGGCCAGACCCATTATGACCGGACGATCGGAGCAGTGCTTATCACGGCGTTGCTTTATCTGTTGCAGCTTGTTGTCTATGGTTTGACGCATTTATCTAAGCAGGCCCACACCCTGACCTATTTCCCGTCCCTGCTGCTGCTGACGTTCGTGACCGCCTTTAATCCGGACCGGCAAGGGCACAGTTCGTTCGGCATCTGGGCCTTCGCGCTCCCCGTATCACTGATGTTGTATGTGGCTAGTGTCTTTTGGTTGCGTAAGTATGAGTCATATGCAAAGGTTGTCAGCCCCGTAGATGTTCACTCGCCGGTCATGTGGACCAATCTGCTTTGCATGTCGCTGATGTTTGTTATGGTAGGATCGTTCAGCAACCACTCTGACAAGTTGTATTATCGCGTTCAAGCTGAACAATGTCTGCTCAAGGGAGACTATGACGGTGCTTTAGCTGCAGGTGCTACGTCCTTGGTGGAAGATTCGAGTCTGACGATGTTGCGTGCGTTTGCGCTATCCCGGAAAGGCCAACTCGGCGAACGGCTGTTTGAATATCCCTTGACCGGAGGAGCAGAAAGCTTGCTTCCGAACGGCCGTTCCGTCAGACTGTTGATGCTTCAAGAGAAGACCGTATATCAGCATATAGGTATCTGGACGAAACAACGAATGGAGCCGATTCATTATCTTTTGTTCAATTTCCGGCATCATGCTGCCAAACGACCGGCGGTCGATTATTTGCTATGTGCATATCTACTGGATCGCGACTTAGATCGGTTTGTGCAAACCGTTCAGCAATATTATGATTTGGAGAAGCCCCTTCCGAAGCATTACGAAGAGGCATTGACGCTCTACACACACCTCCGGTCAAATCCGGCAGTGGAATATCATCGGAGCGTGACAGAGACAGATTTTCAAGATTTCCAGGATCTCTTACGGCGCTATCCGGACAAAATGGAACGAAATAATGCCGCAAGAGATACGTATGGAAACACCTATTGGTATTACTACTTGACAGCTTCCAAAGCGCGGACCCAGTTGCAATCGATCGAGAATTGAGTGATAAATTTGGGATTGTCCACGTAAGCGTTGACTATATCCTTCTCGTTGTCATTGAAAAGCGGATAGCTGAGTGACGCTTTCTTGAACGCTGCTGTCAAGTCTTCGCGATCGCTTTTGCGGCTTGCCTGGGCATAGCGTTTCGTGAAACTGTTGACAAAGTCGATCATGGCATTGGTCTGTTTGCCGAGTTCAACTTCCGTGAACTTGTCATCCGCGGCAGCTTTCATGATCATATAGTAAATGGCATCCCATTTGAAAGCGGCGATCTTGCGGTCTTCGATGTTCTTGGAAGTGTCATACTTGATCTTTTCCACTTCTTGCAGGATGTGCTTCACTTCATTGTAGATGTCCTGTGCAGGCACACTGGAAGCAACGGCACAGATGAGGATAAGTGATAATAATAACTTCTTCATGAGCATTCTATTTTAATTTGATTCAAAAAATGTCTGTCGACAACTGATGTTATTCGTTTTTGATCAGGGTCAGCTGGTGGTCAATGCATTGAGGCAAATCTTCCTCATAATGGGACACCACAATGATGGTTTTGTTCTTTCGCTCGGCAAAGGCGTCGATGATGTCTCTGACCAATTGTCTGTTACGATTGTCCAGACCGTGCAACGGTTCATCCAGCACCAACAACTCGGGGTCTTTGACAAAGGCTCTTGCCAATAAGATCAGCCGCTGCTCGCCGCTGGAAAGTTTGAGGAAGGTTCGATCGGCCAATTGGTCTATCCCGAAAATATGCATCCAGAAGCGGCACTTGGCATAGTCTTCTTCAGACGGATTGGTGTACAGTCCGACCGAGTCTTTCAGCCCGCTGGCTACGATCTTGACAGCGGGGATGTCCTTTCGATAGGCCCGATGCATTTCCGGAGACACGTAACCGATATGCTTCTTGATATCCCATATGCTTTCGCCCGAACCTCGTTGGTGGCCGAAGAGCGCGATATCGCAGGCGTAGCTTTGCGGATTATCTGCACAGACAAGGCTCAAGAGCGTAGACTTCCCAGCACCGTTTTGGCCGCTGAGAGCCCATCGCTCGCCATCGCGGACTGTCCAGTCAAGTTCTTTCAGAATTGTCCGCCTGCCATAGCGGATGCTTACCCGGCTCATTTTAATCACTTCCTGTGCGTGATATTCGCCGTTTTTGGGTGAAAGCGTGCGTATTTCCATCGCTTTTTCGGAGCTAAGCACATGATCAGGGAAAGGGTCACGGGTGGCTATATAGTCTGCGTGGCTTATTTTCGGAAGGACGGTCCGCTCCTTGACTTCGACAACAGAAGTGATGAAGTCCGGTATGTCATCCGACTTGGACAGAACGAGAATGATCTGCAGAGCTGTTTTTTCGCTCAGCGTTCTAAGGAGATCTTTCAACTGTTCGCGCGTGTCGGCGTCCAAGCCAATGAATGGATTGTCGATGATCAAGACACGCGGATTTGAAAGCAGAACCTTGGTCAGTTGGAATTTTCTTAGTTCTCCGCTTGAGAGCAGGATGATGTATTTATCTAAGAGATGCTCAAGATGGAACAGCTCATAGAGGTGTCTCTGCATGCGGCGGTTATGCTGCGTGTTTCCGGAGCTTAGGAATGCGTCTTCAAGAAGTTGGCCGGCAGTGGGCGTGTGCTCATCTATTTCCTGCTGGTTCCATCGCTGTTGGAGGTAATACGTTGAATCGTTTTCGCTATCATAGCTGTCTCTGAAAGTGATGTACTTGATGTTGTCGGAGACCAATTCCTTGTGACTCGGTGTGAAATCATAGATCGGATCTTGATGGAGTAGAGGGTGACGTCCGGTCAGCATGTCGACCAGCAATGTCTTTCCGCTGCCGTTCGGGCCGACGATGGCAATGTGCTCGCCCTCGTTGGCGATGAAGTCGACGGGCTCTGCCAACTGCCATTCGGGCCTTCTGGCTACTCCGTTTTTGATCTTGATGATGCTCTGCATGATTAGGAATGACCGAGAGGATCGGGCGATGCGACCCTTTCCTTATTCTTGTTGATAAAGTCTTTCCATCCGTGATAGGAATTGTCACTGACAGGCGTGTTGCCTTGCATAAAGTGACAGTATGCTGCTCCAAGTGCATCGGTGGCATCCATGAATTTCGGCATTTCGTCCGCTTCTATGTTCAACAGCCGTTTCAGCATACCGGCAACTTGTTCCTTGGAAGCCTGTCCGTTACCTGTGATGGCCATCTTGATTTTCAACGGTGCATACTCATGGATGGGCACATCATGGTGGATGGCTGCGGCGATTGCCACTCCCTGTGCGCGTCCTAATTTCAGCATCGACTGGACGTTTTTCCCGAAGAAGGGTGCCTCAATGGCCATCTCGTCAGGCAGGAACTCGTCAATGATGCCCGTCACGCGCTCAAAGATCCGTCCCAGACGCAGATACTGATCATGCGTCTTACGCATGTCAATAACCCCCATGGCCATCATCTGCGCTTTGTTGCCGCACGTCTTGATCAATCCGTATCCCATTACGTTGGTTCCCGGATCGATACCGAGTATGATTTTTTCCGTTTTCTTCTCCAATTCTTCCGTCTTATCAGTCAGTCACCGTTCGAGATAGGGGTTGGCTGCCAGTTCTTTGCCAATCGTTGTCTGTTCTCCATGTCCCGGCAGGATGACGGTCTTATCGGGTAACTGGCAGATGGTCCGCAGACTTTGGATGATCTGGAACATGCTTCCACCTTCGAGATCGGTTCTTCCGATGGAGTAACGAAACAGCGTATCGCCCGAAAGGGCTAAGTCTTCTTCTGCACAATAGAAGAAAACGCTTCCAGGAGAGTGGCCCGGCGTCTCGATGATCGACAGGGTATGCGTTCCGAATTTGATCTGATCCGTTCCCTTCAGGTAGTTTTTGACGGGCGGCATCTGATAATCGAGTCGCATACCGACGAATTTCTCAGCCTGTTCTGCCAACTCCTCCATGAGGAATGCATCGTTGGCATGCACTTCGGGAAATAGTCCGAAAGTCTCGGTGATCGTATTGTTTCCAAAGTTATGATCGACATGTCCGTGCGTAGAGATCAGATGCTTGGGCGTCAGATCGTTGCTGCGGATATAGTCGATGACGGCCTGCCGTTCTTCAGGGTAGAATGCGCCGCAGTCAGCAATGACGCACTCGCGGGTCTCGTCACTGAGCACATAGCAGTTCTCCTGGATCATGTTGCAGACAAAACGTTTGATCGTTATCATAGCGGTAAATAGATGATGTACTTTTCTTGAAACCATTCTTCACAGAAGAAGTCGCTGATCGGGAAAACCTCTGCAATCTTTCTGAAAGGTTTGAGTTCTTCCTGCAGGTTCCCGCCTTTCAGTGTCAGGATGCCGTTGGGCAAGGCGTTGCGTTGTTCGCTGTGGATATTCTTCCTCAGTATCTTGGTCATGTCGCTCAACGGCATCACGGCCCTGCTGACGACATAGTCGAATTTCCCCTTTTCTTCTTCGCCTCTCACATGTGAGGCTTCGACGTTCTTCAAGTCTATAGCTTGGCAGATTTCGTTCACAACCTTGATTTTCTTCCCTGTGCCGTCAATGAGTTTGAAGCGACTGTCGGGGAACAGGATCGCAAGCGGAATGCCCGGAAAGCCTCCGCCTGTGCCGAAGTCGAGGATCTCTGTGCCCTCCTTGAAGCGAATCACGTTCGCAATGGACAGTGAATGGAGCACGTGATGCACATATAGGTTGTCGATATCCTTACGGGAAATGACATTGATCTTCTCGTTCCACTCGCGGTAAAGGCTGCCGAGCTCCCCAAACTGCTGCCTTTGCTTGTCGGTCAGGCATTGAAAATAGCGTAGTATTTCTTCCATGGCAGATCTTATTTGAGGATCTTACTCAATTGATCCTTTTCAAATGTGAGACGGATTTCGCCGACGGCATGAGGAGCCACTTCATCCTCACAATATATGAAGGTAATCTCATTCTCAGTCATGATAAAGTTGTCGGGCACATATACATTCCCATCCGCAAAGATATATGCCTTCTTGAGTTCTTCAAGATCCTTCATCTTGAACTTCTTGCATGCGGCTTCCTCAATCATGTCCTTCAGAGGCTCTTCGTAACCCGGAACGAAAACGTTGGTCAGTCGTATCAACCGTCCGGTCTTTAAATCAAAGTTCTTTGCAATTGTCTGCATGACGGGGTAGGCGCCACCTCCGTAGGTCGAAACGGACGCAATATAGTTCAGCACATTGTCACCGGAAACCTGCGTCTGTGTCCTGACCACATACCGGCAGTTATAGGAAGCCGCATGTTGTTTGTCTTCCCGGTAAAGCGCACCGTAATCCCTGCGATAGTCGGCAATATACTTGCTCGTGAAAGAGTCGGCGGCCGCCTTGAAGGAAAGATGCTCTCCCGAGAGAGAGAAATACTCCGGGATCAGAATGCCGCTCCTGAGCAACGTGTCGTTAATGATGTCAGCTTTCTCACCTTTCGCATAGAGGAGCGAAAGAGAGACCTCGCACGCCGGAGCATCCGGTGTGCCGCCCAGTCGGAATGTTGAATCAATAACGATGGAATCAAATGCAATACCGTCCGCCCCGGTTGTCCGATTACCGTTGCTTTTGCAGCCTGCTACTGTCGCGATTGCGATGACTATCCCTAATAGTTTCCTCATAATGTGTACAAATTTAATAGGAATGAGCGACAAAACCTAATTTGCCGTCGTATTTTTATGAATAAATAAGATATAACCGAGGCGGGCTGATTCCATAAGCAAGTGCAAAGTTAGATATTTTTTTTCTTTAATCATGTCTATCGGCTTGATAAATCCATTTTTCTTCCTTGGTCTGTTGTTTAGTTTCTCAACAACCATTCTGACAT
>ONHE01000084.1 GCA_900317545.1 uncultured Prevotella sp.
AAAACTAATTTCTTCATTTTCTTTGCTTTTTAAATCTGTAAAACAATCATTTGTTTATTAAAACGTTGCAAAGGTAAGTATTTTTTCAATATGTTGGTCAAAATTTAGTGTTTTTTTTTATCCACATCTGTAACTTTTTTGTAAAGTATTGAATACCAATATCTTTTAAACATTAAATAAAAGTTAATATTTCAAAGCTTATCTTGAATGCCTTCAAAAAGCATTAAAAATGTAGAGAGATTACAGAATGAATTCCCCCTTTTTTTTGTACCTTTGCAAGCATATGATAGATACAAGCGCCTTTCAGGGAAAGACCGCCGCTTACTACACCTTGGGCTGCAAGCTCAATTTTAGTGAGACGTCAACGTTTGGCGAGATGCTTCGTGATATGGGAGTCACCACTGCGCCGAAGGGAAAGCCGGCAGACATCTGCCTGATCAATACGTGTTCAGTTACCGAAGTGGCCGACCACAAATGCCGACAGGCCATCCACCGCATGGTGAGGGAGAATCCCGGAGCCTTCGTGGTGGTGACGGGATGTTACGCCCAGTTGGCATCAGAGAAAGTGGCTGCCATAGACGGCGTGGACTTGGTGCTGGGATCCAATGAGAAGGCCAATTTGGTGGCTACGCTCAATGAGGCCTGGCTCAAGCGCGAAGGATCGGGCCATCTGCACGAATACCATTCGGTGAAGACGAAAGAAATTGTCACTTTTCAGCCCAGTTGCGCGCGCGGCAACCGCACCCGCTACTTTCTAAAAGTGCAGGATGGCTGCAATTACTTCTGCACATACTGTACGATACCCTACGCACGAGGCTTCTCCCGCAATCCTTCCATCAGTTCCTTAGTCGACCAGGCACGCCAGGCAGCAGCCGAAGGCGGTAAGGAAATCGTGCTCACGGGCGTCAACATCGGCGACTTCGGGGCGACGACAGGCGAGCGGTTCATCGACCTTGTGCGCGCCTTGGACGGCGTGGAGAGCATTGACCGATATCGCATCAGCAGCTTGGAGCCAGACCTGCTCGATGACGAACTGATCGAATACTGCGCCCACAGCCGTGCTTTCATGCCACATTTCCATATTCCCCTGCAAAGCGGATCAGACGAGGTGCTGCGGCTCATGCATCGTCGCTATGACACAGCACTGTTTGCCCATAAGATCGAACTGATCAAACGGACGATGCCCGACGCGTTTATCGGTGTGGACGTGATGGTGGGTTGTCGTGGCGAGAAGCCGGAATATTTCGAGGACTGCTATCGTTTCTTAGACGGACTGCCAGTCACTCAACTTCATGTTTTCCCTTATTCGGAGCGTCCGGGGACGAGTGCGTTGTCCATTCCATACGTCGTCACCGATCAGGAGAAGAAGTTACGGTCGGGTCGGCTGCTCGCTCTCTCGGATCAGAAGAAGAACGCTTTCTACGCTGCACATATCGGACAGGAGACCGAGGTGCTGTTTGAGAAGGCTGTACGAGGCAAGGCCATGCATGGTTTTACACCTAATTATATTAGGGTGGAGCTGCCGGCGGCGGTGTCAAAGGAAGAATATGACAACAGAATCATAAAAGTGAGGTTGGGCGATTTCAATCGTGATCACTCGGCTTTGAAAGGAGAAGTGATCGGATGAAACTTGCTATTGTCATACTGAACTGGAATGGGTGCCGGATGTTGGCGCAGTTTCTGCCGACCCTGATCAATTATTCGCGCGACGAGGCTGAAATCTTTGTCGCCGACAACGCATCGTCCGATGATTCGATCGCCTTGCTTCGCAACCGCTTCCCGACAGTCAAGCTCATCCTGCTTGACAAAAACTGGGGATTCGCGGACGGCTACAACAAGGCGCTCCGACAGATTGAATCCGATTATTATCTGTTGCTCAACAGCGACGTGGAAGTCACTCATCACTGGCTGACGCCCCTGATTGAATTCATGGACAATCATCCCGAGGCGGCAGCCTGCCAGCCGAAGTTGCTCTCCGAAGCCGATCATGACCGCTTTGAGTATGCCGGTGCCTCGGGCGGATTTATAGATCGGTACGGCTATCCGTTCTGTCGGGGACGGCTGTTTGATACGGTTGAAGCCGACAACGGGCAGTATGACAACCGTCAGGAGGTGCTTTGGGCCACGGGAGCATGCCTCTTGATCAGACGCGAAGACTATTGGACGGCGGGCGGTCTGGACGGCCGGTTCTTTGCGCATAATGAGGAAATCGATCTCTGCTGGCGTCTCCGCCTGCAGGGGAGACGCATCTACTGCATTCCGGAGAGCGTAGTCTACCATGTCGGTGGAGGCACCCTGCCCAAAGGAAACCCCATGAAGACGTTCCTGAACTTCAGGAACAACCTGACCATGCTCTACAAATGCCTGCCAGAGAAGGACCTGCGCCATGTCATGAGATGGCGTTTCTTCCTCGACTATCTTGCTGCTTTCCAGACACTGACCTTCAATGGAAACGTTGCCGACTGCAAGGCTATCTTCCGCGCCAGAAAGGCTTTCCACAAATGGAAGCCCGACTTTGCGGCCGACAGAGAGCGCATACAGCGAGAGCGGAAGGTGGAGCGAGTGCCCGAACAGCGTCCCTACAGCATCCTATGGCAGTATTATGTGAAAGGAAGGAAAACCTTTAACCGACTGCCAGACGAAAACGGCCAGTCTGACGCCTGAACTTTTGTCAATCGAACAGGGAGCAAACGCTAATCATGGATGTTTATCTCCTGCTTCCAAGTTTACCGTCCTCTCACAGTGCTGTACATGCCATTCGGCATCCAGCGGTTACGCTTTAGAAAAAAGAAACTGCCCGGAAAGTTATCATTCATCCATGTTCTTTTCGGGCAGCCAGCAGACAGATCAGTCTTCCATCAACTTCCGGTAACGCCCTTTCTTGATCTCTTCGTCTCCGAGACGCATTGCCTTGTTGATTTCATATTCCGAATAGCCGCCTTCAAAATAGAACACCTCCCCGTTGCCTTCAAAGGCGAGAATGTGGGTGCATATACGATCGAGGAACCAACGGTCATGACTGATGACGACCGCACATCCCGCAAAGGCTTCAAGTCCTTCTTCCAATGCACGCAGTGTGTTCACATCGATGTCATTGGTAGGCTCGTCCAACAGCAGCACGTTGCCTTCCTGTTTCAGGGCAAGAGCCAGCTGCAGGCGGTTGCGTTCACCACCGGAGAGGACGCCGCAAAGTTTGCTCTGGTCCGTACCGGAGAAGTTGAATCGGGAAAGATATGCTCTCGCATTGATGTCTCTTCCACCCATACGGATCGTCTCATTCCCCTGGGAGACGACATCATATACGGATTTCTGCGGATCGATATCCTTGTGTTGCTGATCCACATAGGCCAGCCGGACGGTCTCGCCCACTTCGAAGGTGCCGCCGTCTGCATGTTCCAATCCCATGATGAGCCGGAAGAGTGTCGTCTTGCCTGCTCCGTTGGGCCCGATGACGCCTACGATGCCATTGGGAGGCAGCATGAAGTTAAGATCATTGAACAAGACTTTCTCCCCGAAGGCTTTACGGACATGGTGTGCCTCGATGACTTTGTTGCCGAGCCGCGGTCCATTGGGAATAAAAATCTCGAGTTTTTCCTCTCGTTGTTTCTGTTCCTCGTTGAGCATCTGTTCATAGGAGTTGAGGCGGGCCTTCCCTTTAGCCTGTCTTGCCTTAGGTGCCATGCGCACCCATTCAAGCTCCCGCTCGAGTGTCTTGCGTCGTTTGGACGCCGTCTTTTCCTCTTGTTCCATGCGTTTGGTCTTCTGCTCGAGCCAGGATGAATAGTTTCCCTTCCATGGAATGCCCTCACCACGGTCAAGCTCAAGAATCCACTCGCTGACATCATCGAGGAAATAGCGGTCATGAGTGACGGCGATCACCGTTCCTTCATATTGCTGGAGGTGCTGTTCGAGCCAGTCAATGCTTTCGGCATCAAGATGGTTGGTAGGCTCGTCCAACAGCAGCACGTCGGGCTTCTGGAGCAACAACCGGCAAAGGGCCACACGCCGGCGCTCTCCTCCCGACAGATTCGTCACCGGCAACTCGCCTGAGGGACACCGCAGGGCAGCCATCGCACGTTCCAACTTGGAATCCATGTTCCAGGCGTCCGTGGCGTCGATGATATCCTGCAACTCAGCCTGACGCTGCATGAGCTTGTCCATCTTGTCCGCATCGCTGTAATACTCCTCAAGTCCGAACTTCACATTGATCTCGTCGTATTCCTGCAAAGCGTCATACACACGCTGTACACCCTCCATCACGTTTTCCTTCACCGTCTTTGTTTCATCAAGCGGCGGATCCTGCGGCAGATAACCCACGGTGTATCCGGGGCTCCACACGACTTCCCCCTGAGTAGCCTGCTCGATTCCGGCGATGATTTTCATGAGGGTTGACTTTCCAGCTCCATTCAGACCGATGATGCCGATCTTTGCACCATAGAAGAACGAGAGGTAAATGTTTTTCAGAATCTGTTTCTGGTTCTGGGGGATGATCTTCGAAACACCCACCATGGAGAAGATAACCTTCTTGTCGTCTACTGTAGCCATAATTATATTTAGGTTGATTATTGATTAATCATCTTATCAGGTCGCCCCCCTACCCCGCTCCCGGGTGTGAACCGATCCGTCTTCAGTTCGCTCCCGCAGGTCCGACTGATCATTGTTTTGCAAACTTACACAATTATCCTCAATTATTACAATGATTCGCGCACAAAAATGCTGTCATTTCCCACAAATCATTCAAAATTTCCGGTTTATCGGGGAGGAACCCAAAGGACGGCAATCGCCGAAGTATAAGGACGGCAATCGTCGAAATATAAGAACGACAGACGCATGTTTTGCAGTCCAAATTTGTAGGAATACGAATAATTCGTTATATTTGTGCCATCGTAAGATGCTCTCCGGCATCTGTCCGACTGACTGCACAGCCTGATCGAGACAAGCTGCCGACTGAAGCTGACAACGGGAATATGGCGAACAAAGTTTTCGCAACAAGGGCGACAAGGACATCTGTCATCGAGACGGCGGACGGACACCTGACAGGCAAGCTGTGCAGAGCTGTCCTTTCGGCAGGCGAAAGCATAGCTCTTGGCAGCCCGAAGCATAGCTCCGGCCAGCCCGGATGACAGCTCCGCATTTACCTCATTTAGCATGCCTATCATCAAAGTCAAATCTCTCTCTGAGCCAGGTATCGATCTTTTCAGTTCGATGACCGAAGCACAGCTGCGCCGACGCATCGAACCAGAGAAGGGTATCTTCATTGCCGAGAGTCCGAAAGTGATCCGCGTAGCCCTCGGACAGGGCTACCAGCCCATAGCGATGCTATGTGAGCAAAGACACATAGACGGAGATGCAGCCGATATTGTAAGCCGGTGGCCGGACATCCCTGTCTATACGGCTTCGCGTGAGTTGCTCTCCGAGCTGACCGGCTACACGCTCACACGCGGCGTGCTCTGCGCCATGCGCCGCCCGGAGCAGCCCTCGGCTGAGTCTGTATGTCGTCGGGCCAGCCGGATCGTGGTCATCGACGGCGTGGTCGACACGACCAACATCGGCGCCATCTTCCGTTCGGCTGCAGCCTTAGGGATGGACGGCGTACTGCTGACACCGACCTCCTGTGACCCGCTTAACCGCCGTTCCATCCGTGTATCCATGGGATCCGTGTTTCTCATTCCCTGGACATGGCTCCGCCAGCCCGCAAGTTCGCTTCGGCAATGGGGATTCCGCACGGCAGCCATGGCGTTGACCCCGAATGCCCTCAGCCTTGACGACCCTCGGCTGGCAGCTGAGTCCCAACTGGCCATCATCATGGGAACCGAAGGCGACGGTCTGGCTCCGTCGGTGATCGCAGATGCCGACTACGTGGTCCGCATTCCCATGTCCCACGGTGTCGACTCGCTCAATGTCGCCGCTGCGTCAGCCGTAGCCTTCTGGCAGCTCCGGACGATCCGTCAGCCCGAATCATCATCCACAAATAGCAAAACATCATGGGACGAAACAAATTCTCACAATCTGAAATAGATCAAATTGCCCGGCTCCTGCGCCTCAAGAATGCAGGAAACCGTGCAAAGCAGAAAGAAATAAGGCACGAACTGAGAGTCGGCTATGGATTCAACATATCCGACTTTAACGAACAGGGAAAGGCTTTTGGTTCCGAAGAACTCATGCAGGCCATCCGCCGTGGTTCCATCCAAATACTGGATGATGCCACGATCGAAGTCATGAAAAGGAAATATGCACAGGTCAAGGCGGAAGATGCGCGCCGACGGAAACAGGAAGCCGTCGACAACGGAGCCACCGACTGGAAGGAAGCGATGAAAGAATGGCAGGAATGGGAAGCGGAACAGAAGTCGGGAAGCAACTGAACTTCAGTCCCGCTTCTGACAACACCATCCTTATTCGTAGACTTCGTCTATGCCATATTCCATGTCCTCTGTCTCTTCTTTGGCGCAGGGATTATAGTCTGCAGGCAGATTGAACGTCTCGCCCGAGTGATACCCTAATGAAGGATCGGCATAGACCTTCTTCATGAAATAGGCCCAGATCGGAAGAGCCATCGTGGCACCCTGCCCCATTGCCATCGAATCGAAGTGGATGTCACGGTCTTCACCGCCAACCCAGCAACCGCTCACCAGCTGCGGAGTGAAGCCCATGAACCACGCATCAGAGTTTCTGTTGGTTGTTCCGGTCTTTCCGCCGATTTCACCCTCCATATTGAATTTATAACGCAGTCGGCCTGCGGTTCCTTCGTCAACAACCCCCATCAGCTCGACCAGCATCTTGTAGGCACTCGATGAACTGATCACCTCGTTCATGCGTGGCTGGAATCGGGCGACGACGTTACCCTCTGCATCTTCGATCCGCGATACATACAGCGGTGCACATCGAATGCCGTTGTTGACGAAGACGCTGTAGGCGCTGACCATTTCGGCCACAGACACTTCGCATGGCCCAAGGCACAGGGCCATCGAGGGATGAATGGCGGGATTGTTGATGCCGAACTCATGAAGAAGCATTACAAACTGCTGGGGATTGAGTTTGCTCATGAGATAGGCCGAAATCCAGTTGTTCGACTGTGCCAATCCCCATTTGAGCGTGACCATCTGACCGTAACGGCGGCGATTGGCGTTGCGTGGTGTCCACGGCTTGCCGGCCACCATGTAGGTCCGCTGCACATTAGGGGCTTTGTCACAAGGCGAAAAACCGTTCTCCATGGCCAACGAATAAAGGAACGGCTTGATGGTCGATCCTACCTGGCGACGCCCCTCCGTGACCATGTCATACTGGAAATGGGAAAAGTTCAGGCCGCCGACGTAGGCCTTGACAAACCCTGTATGCGGATCCATGCTCATCATGCCGGCACGGAGGAAAGACTTATAATACCTGATCGAGTCAAGCGGAGTCATCGTCGTGTCGAGATCTCCGTGATAGGTAAACACGGTCATGTCGGTCGGCGTGCGGAACGAACGACGGATCTCCTCATCTGATGCGCCGCCTGCTTTCAAGGCCCTGTAACGGTCGCTTTGCCGCATAGCTTTGTTCATGATCGACTGCACCTGTGCCTTGGTCAACTCATCCGTGAAGGGAGCATTCGGCTTCTTTCGGTTTTCCTTGAAAAAAGCAGGCTGCAGATATTTGACCACATGGGCATACACGGCTTCTTCCGCATACTGCTGCATGCGCGAGTCGATTGAGGTGAAGATCTTCAGTCCGTCCGTATACACATTGTAAGGCCTCCCGTCCTTCTTGTAATTCTTATTGCACCAGCCATACAACGGATCGCTCACCCAAGCAATGGAGTCGAGGACAAACTGGTCTTTATTCCACGCCGGATAGTCGCCTCGGGAAGGTTGTTTGGCCATCATATACTGACGAAGGAACTCCCGGAAATAGACAGCGATGCCGTCTTTGTGATCCCTACGGTGAAAATTGAGTTCCAAAGGCTCGTTGCTGTAAGTCTTATATGCATCTTCCGAGAGGTATCCGGCTTTGACCATCTGTGACAGGACTACGTTTCTTCGGTCGCGGCATCGGTCCGGATAACGGACGGGATTAAAGTAGGATGGATTCTTGCACAGGCCGACAAGGGTGGCCGCTTCGGTGACCGTCAGGTTCTCAGGCTCTTTATTAAAATAGGTATTGGCCGCCGTCTTGATGCCGACAGCGCTGTGCAGAAAATCAAAATAGTTCAGATAGAGAGCGAGGATCTCCTCTTTCGTGTAATTGCGTTCCAGCTTTATGGCGATCACCCATTCGATCGGCTTCTGCAGAAGACGCTCGATGGTTGAATGAGCTGTCTCGGAATAAAGCTGCTTGGAGAGCTGCTGCGTGATCGTGCTGCCACCTCCGGCACTCTCCTGCCCTAACAGCCCACGCTTGATAATGGCTCGGCCGAGCGCAATGAAGTCGATTCCGGAATGGTCGTAAAAGCGCACATCCTCTGTCGCAACCAACGCCTTCACCAAATGGGGGGATAACTTTGAATACGGAACCGGAATACGATTCTCACGATTAAGATTCCAAGTGCCCATCAACTTGCCGTCGGCCGAATAGACCTGAGAGGCAAATCGACTGATGGGATTTTGCAAATCTTCCACCGGTGGCATATAACCAATCCATCCATACCAAATGGCAAAAAAGGCCGCAGCAGCTATGAGGACGATTGAGATCAATGCTCCCCAGAGGAAGTGTATAAAAGCTTTTCTCATTCCTGCACATGAATATTTAATTGCAAAAATACAAAAATAATCAGGATAACTATACTTAAATTAAAAATTATATGTAACTTAGCACTCGAATTCCAAATATTCAATGCTTATTATCAATGGAGAGACATCATTTTGTGACCATTGCAGACTTGGACCGAGAGCGCCTCATGTATCTCATCCACATGGCTCAAGAGTTTGAGAATCATCCTAACCGAGAGATTCTAAAAGGTAAAGTCGTCGCCACCTTATTCTTTGAACCGTCTACCAGAACGCGACTAAGCTTTGAGACTGCCGCCCATCGGTTAGGTGCAAGCGTGATTGGATTTTCCGATGCAAAGGCCTCCAGTGTCAGCAAGGGGGAAACGCTGAAGGACACAATCCTGATGGTTTCCAACTATGCAGATGTGATCGCCATGCGCCATTACATCGAAGGAGCTGCTCAATATGCCTCTGAAATTGCCCCTATACCCATCGTCAATGCAGGCGACGGAGCCCACATGCACCCGTCACAGTGTCTGCTTGACCTTTATTCGATCTACAAGACACAGGGCACGCTGGACAATCTGAACATCTATCTGGTCGGTGATCTGAAGTACGGAAGGACCGTCCATTCGCTCATCATGGCCATGCGGCATTTCAATCCGACATTCCATTTCATAGCGCCCAAAGAGCTGTCGATGCCCGAGGAATATAAAATATACTGTCGGGAACACAACATCAAGTTTCAGGAACATACCGCTTTCAACGACCGGGTGATCGCTGACGCTGACATTCTCTATATGACACGCGTGCAAAAAGAACGCTTCTCGGACCTGATGGAATATGAGCACGTAAAGAATATTTATATTCTCAAGAATGACATGTTGCACCATGTCAAGGAAAACATGCGGATCCTGCATCCGCTTCCACGGGTAAACGAGATCGCCTATGATGTCGACGCCAATCCCCACGCCTATTATATACAGCAGGCAAAGAACGGCCTTTATGCAAGGCAAGCCATCTTCTGCTATTGTCTCGGGCTTACTTTGGAAGATATTAAAAACGATCAAACTATCATTGAATGATATGGATAAGAAGGAAAGACTTGTGGCAGCCATCGAGAATGGAACTGTCATCGACCATATTCCGGCAGAAAAAACCTATCAAGTGGTCAATCTTTTAGGATTGCAGAACCTGAACACTCCAGTTACCATCGGTAACAACTTTGCATCCAAGATCATTGGAAGGAAAGGAATCATCAAGGTCTCCGACAAGTTCTTTACAAAGGAAGAGATCTCGAGATTGTCCGTGGTGGCACCGAAAGTGGTGCTCAATATCATACGCAACTATGATGTCATCGAGAAACAGACAGTGGAAACGCCTGATGAACTTTATGGTATCGTCAAATGCAATAATCCTGTCTGTATCACCAACAACGAGCCCATGGCTACGATATTCAATGTGGTCAACAAGGAAAAAGGGACACTTAAATGCCACTATTGCGGTAAAGAACAGCAAATTGACCATGTAACCTTAGTTTAAATAACAAAGTTTTTCACACATTAAATTTTTATTAAAAACTATGAGAAGAGATCAAGAAATTTTTGACCTGATCGAAAAAGAGCACCAGAGACAGTTGAAAGGAATGGAACTGATTGCTTCTGAAAATTTCGTAAGTGATGAAGTTATGCAGGCCATGGGCAGCTATTTGACCAACAAATACGCTGAAGGCTACCCCGGGAAACGCTATTATGGCGGTTGCCAGGTGGTCGACGAGGTGGAGACCCTCGCCATCGAGCGTGTCAAGAAGTTGTTCGACGCCGAGTATGCTAACGTGCAGCCGCATTCCGGCGCTCAAGCCAACCAGGCTGTGCTGTTAGCCATTCTCAAACCCGGAGATACATTCATGGGTATGGATCTTGATCATGGCGGGCACCTGTCACATGGAAGTCATGTCAACACATCTGGCATCCTGTATCATCCTGTGGGCTATAAGCTCAACCGGGAGACAGGCCGTGTGGACTATGACGAAATGGAGAAGCTTGCTCTCGAACATAAACCGAAACTGATCATCGGCGGCGGATCGGCCTACAGTCGTGAGTGGGATTATGAGCGGATGCGCAAGATTGCCGATGAAGTTGGTGCCTTGCTGATGATCGACATGGCTCATCCGGCCGGACTCATTGCTGCTCATCTGCTGAAAAACCCCGTCAAATACGCTCACATCGTTACGACAACAACCCACAAAACCTTGCGTGGACCGCGTGGTGGTGTCATCCTGATCGGTAAGGATTTTGACAACCCGTGGGGCTATGCGACAAAGAAAGGGGAAATCAAGAAAATGTCTACGCTGATCAACTCTGCCGTATTCCCCGGCAATCAGGGTGGTCCGCTGGAGCATGTCATTGCTGCCAAGGCTGTCGGATTCGGCGAGAACCTTGAGCCTTCATGGATAGAATACGCCACACAAGTAAAGCGCAATGCCGCCGTTTTGGCTCAGGCACTCATTGATCGTGGCTTCGGCATCGTCAGTGGCGGTACGGACAACCACTCCATGTTGCTTGACCTTCGTGGAAAATATCCAGATCTGACCGGAAAGGTTGCAGAGAATGCTTTGGTGGCAGCAGACATCACGGTAAACAAGAACATGGTTCCCTTTGACACGCGTTCGGCTTTCCAGACATCCGGAATCCGCCTGGGTACTGCCGCCATGACTACCCGTGGTGCCAAGGAAGACATGATGGAGCTCATCGCAGACTTGATAGACGAAGTGCTCAAACATCCAGAGGATGACGCGGTCATCAAGGCTGTACGCGAGAAAGTAAATGCAACGATGAAGGATTATCCATTGTTTGCTTATTAAGATTTGTTCTGAGAACAGATCAGAGATTACAACTTGAAGTGCATCGCCAATAAGTGATGCACTTCATTTTTTTGTTACCTATGAACATGTTTCGTTGACTTGTGTCAACATTTCATGCTTTTACGTCGAAATCACGGATAAAAGCTTTGAAGGCTGAAGGAATATCCGTATCTTTGTACCCGTTAAGATTAAGGATAACAAACACAAAAGAAAGGTAAAAAGATTATGATGATTATTTTAGGTATTGCAGTCATTATCGCTGCTACAGTAGGTGAAGCATTGATTATCAGTAGGAAAATTGATCTCGGAAAGTAACACTGTTCCGCAGAAATTCATAAATGGGAACGGGCCTGCTCTTGGTTTTGAGCAAGGCCCGTTTTTGTTTTATCATCGTTCTGAAAAGATAAAGCCGACATGCTGATCATGGGCAACAGTCGGCTTTATGTATCCATTCTTTGAACGATCAGAATCGATATCCCAAAGTGACCAACAACTGATGGCGGTTGAATTTGACATCCGTCGCATTCGGCGTGGCGGTCTCTTTGTATCCGTAAGCGAGATACTCGTTGCCGAATGGATAGAAATCACCACTTGTAGAAGTATACTGATAAGCCAGATCAACGCTGAACTGCTTGGCCTGATAGCCTAATCCGAGGGTCAGGCGATTGGTAGATTTCCAGTTGGTATAATCCGTTGAGGTCGCAACGGCGGATCCATAGGAAGCCACGGTACCGTCACGAAAAGCGTTTTTCTCAAAGATCGGCGACACATAGTTATAACCTGCACGGAGCGAGAAGTTGGCTACCGGCTTGTACTCCACCCCAAGTTTCAAGGTGCTGACACCTTTCAGATTGGTCTTGGTGTGATCGTTCATGTTTGCATCACTTGAACTGGTCTCATAGTAATCGCCATACCAGCTGTCATAATAGTCGCCATCCTTGACTCGATTGTCGATGGAGCCGTAGTCGCTGTACTCATAAGTCATGCCGAGGGCCAGAGAGTTACCGACCGTGTGGCCTAAGCTCAAGCCAAACTTCCACGGTGTGTTGAGCTTGAAATCATAGTTGGAAGCCTGCCCCTGATCCTTGGTGCGGTCTCCGTTGGGGGTTAGGTCAGCTGCGCCCTTTACGGTCAGGTCATAGAACACAGGTGAATTGATGTATGCTCCGATACGGAATGGCGAAGACTCAACAGGGCGGAAAATAGCTCCCACCTTGATGTCAAATCCGCTTCCATCGATCTTTAAGGCTTCCCATGATTCATTATACGATCCATTCGCATATTTCTCAACATAATAGCTGTTGCCACGATAGTTGACGTCATGAAAACCCATTGTGGCACCAAGATAGATACGATCGTTGATGTTACCGCTGATATTGAAGTCGTAAGTACCGATGTATCCTTTCTGATATTGCCCAAAAAGATAGCTCTTTCCGTCGTTCCAGTACATATGGCCATCGGCATCTGTCCCGTACGCATTCAGGAAATTCTCATCAACACCATTCCATATGCCCGAGGCATCATCCGCATGTTCCTTGGCATACTGATACTTCATGGCGGAGAGCTTGCCCTGCGAGACACCTCCCAACTGACCGAATGCATTCAGCAGTTGGTCGAAGTTGCGGCTCTTGTGATAGTTAAAGGCCAGATTAAGATAGGAATGATTGCCTGTACGTTGAGCCCAGACGAATCCGACCTGGTCAAAACTTGCATTTGTTTTGTTGCCGTCAATCTGCGTCAACAGATTATCGTAGCTGAACTTCGTGTCGGCCCCACTCTGTGCAACAAGTCCGCCCGACACATTGATCTGCCTGCGACGGAACAAGCCAATGCCTGCCGGATTCGAACTGATGGTGGAAATATCGGCGCCTAAGGCTTCCATGGCTCCGCCCATGCCCACATAGCGAGCCGTCCCATTCAGTTCGTTCTGGACCATCTTCGTGTCCTGATAAGTCTCCTGAGCAGCAGCCGGGACTGCTACGAGTCCCAAAGCTGCCATAATCACATATTTTGTCTTCATATTGTTGATGTCAAAACATTAATATCCATTTAACGATGTCCGCCAAAGCGGCCGCCGTTACCGCCACCGCCAAAGCCACCGCCCGAGCGCGATCCTCCACCGAAACTGCCGCCGCCGAAGCTGCCCGAATGACTTCCGCCGAATCCGCTGCCAGTGCTTTGACTCGGCGTGAAGGTATTCGTGCTGCGCGTTCCGCCAAAAGCTCTTGAATCATAGCTCCGTACAGAATTGTCAGTGTTACGCGTGCTGTAACCGAACCTGCGATTGCCCGCGCTCCGGTATGTTGAAGTGCGAGTCCCGCCATTTCCCGTGCGGGCCACATAGGTGCCGGTCTGACTGTTATACCTTATCGGACTGCTCCATGTGCGCGTTCCGTAGGTACGGCCAGTTCCGGCGTACACACCTCCATAATAAGGATAGTAGCCACCCCAATAGTGACGATAGCCTCCCCAATATGGGTAACCTCCCCAGCCATAATATCCATACCAGCCACCATAATACCAGGGATCGTACCAGCCGCTGTAGAACCAAGGATCATACCAAGGACTACCCCAGCCATACCACCCGGCGTAATAGGGCGAATACCAAGGATCATACCAGCCGTATCGGTAAGGCCAGCCCCAACGGGACGAATAGAACCAGGGATCATAGAATCCATCCCAACGGCTCATACGACGGGAATATTCGTAATCATCCTCATCGACCATCGTGTCGAAATATTTTCCGACGAAAGTCGTGTCAATGTAAGCCGAGTCCGGATATACACCCGTACCTTTCTTGAACTCAATCACGTCGTTACCGGAGGCATCCGTTCCTATTTTCTGATAATGGCTCCAATACTTTCCACGACGGTTGTACTCGTCAACATCACGATTACAGCCAGAATAATATGTGGGTTTCTCCGAAACCTTATCTTGATAGGAGTCACTTGTTGCAACCTGTTTCTTCGGTACGAAGTACAGATCGTCGTCCTGCGCCATCAATGTCGACGGCATTGCTCCTGCGAGGACTAAGAGAAGAAATACTTTTTTCATTTTACTCCTTTTTTATGTTTCCTATTGATCACAATGCAAAAATAAAACCATTTCTATTGCAAATTTAAGGAAAAACCCTAAACAGCAGTAGGTTTTTCCCTATTTTTTATATATTTGCAAGTAATTTTAATCATTTAATCTACATCAGAACAAACGGCATGAAATATTTAGAAGTAATTTTCAATCTTACCTGCCAGAATGACGTATGCCAGATCTCTAAGGACCTTCTCATGGACCTGGCAGGTTCTGCAGGCTTTGAGTCTTTCGATGATGA
>ONHE01000036.1 GCA_900317545.1 uncultured Prevotella sp.
AAAAATTCCGGCGCTGACTTCTTGTACTACTTTAACTGTCTATGTAATCTTACCAAAGAACGCTTCAGACTTGTTTTGCCTGATCTCGCGACTTCCCTTCCGAGATGTCTCGGCTTATCGTTGCGTTATCATTATGAGTGATTGTTTCCCGAAAAGCGATTGCAAAGGTAGTACTATTTTTCGAACGAGCAAAACTTTTTTGAAATATTTTTGTAAAATCGCGGCAAAAAAGGCGAGAGATGATCTATATCAAGCCAAATAATGGCATGGAAAGAAGGACACCTTATTTATAATAGTGTGTCAAGGGTTGAACCGACATCGACCTGCAGCCATACTTTTCATTTCCATCGCCTCTCCCGTTTTTCGTACCTTTGATACTTCCATTTCCGGACAACAAGCAGCTTCCGTTAGATGACACCTACCCTACTCCTAATATACGCAGGCAGATACCTAAGCCGCAAAATAAGGTTACAGGAAGGTCAGAACAGAAAATGGAACAATGCCGTTTGGACTTCAAGCCGAACGAGCACTGGAGCATATATGTCAAGCGCAGACTGCAGTTCAACCCGATGCACCGCAAGTGGGAATGGGTTACAGAAGGCGGACTGCAACACCACTGACCGTATCGCCGCTGCCCTGTATCTCCCTGTCCGGCATCCATTGCACCGGCAGACGAAATCGCCCTGTTTAAGGCACTTTCCGTCATGCCAGCACAGAGGATAGCTCCGGGCCTCGAAAAGCATAGCTCTACGCGCCCTAAAGGATAGCTCCGGAGGCGCCGGAGCTATCTTCCGCCGAGGTCGCCCGATAGGTATGTTCCGCACTGGTGCCCCACATCCCACGAAACGAGCTGTCAACCCATCCGGACAGAAGTGCAGTCGTGCGGTTACCCCCAATCAGTTCATTAGACTGCAGGGGCACATTTATGCTTATCATTTCATGCTTTCCGGCGACACATTTCTTTTTGTTGTGTCATGCTACCAACTGCTTTCGTCCGCTTACCGAGCATTTTTCCTGACGGATTTCCTCGAGGCAGCCCGCTACACCTTCGTTTTCCCGGCCGACCGTCTGCCCTGCCTTCGAACAAAATCTGTTCGGTCGCTAATGACCGATCCAGTTAGAAAATGAACCCATATCGATCTGAAGAAATAGCCGCAGAGACAACACACCCAAACAGCGTGCCCCCCGAGAGTCGTTCTGTAACTCTCGGGGGGCTTTTTTACGAAGCCTTTTCCTTCTCATACCGAAAGAAGCTTAAGGCGCTCGAAAGATCTCAAGATGCCCGACGGGAAAGCTCCCGTCCATGAAGCTTATTCCTTGACCAGTTTAGGATTAGGCAGCGTTATCCAAGCGCTCTTGTATCCACCATAGGTACCGTTGGTACTTAGGCCTAATCGGAGGCCATAGAATGTGTAGGTGTTGAAGTCGAACTTGTCATTAGGAACGAAATCCCATGTCAAGACACCTTCATCAGAAACGTTGGGCGAGCCAATGATCTTGATTCCAGAATTGTTGAATCGGTAAATGCTGGTGGTTCCCTTCTTCGCACCCATAAGCAAAGAGATGACATAATAGTTGGTGCCTTTACTTTCCTTTTGTCCCATGATTGAGAGGTTGCTAATGTAAATCTGCATGTTGACATCGTCCACATCAATCGGCAATGAAAGTCCCGACCAAGTTGAGGCTGTGCTTGTGAACACAAGACTGTAGCGTCCCTCTTCGTCCTTGACCATCTCGACAGGCGTGCCGTACTGCTTGCCGCCGGATTCATAGCGCAACGAATAAGTTCCGAGGTAAGCCTTGTCGAAGCTGAATGCCTGACTGACAACCAACGAATCAGTATAAGGTCCCGACTGAATATAAACCACAGCCGAACGGAAAGCTCTACCATCGTTCTCAACCGCATTGATGATGAGGCTGTCACTTTCCATAGCGGAATTCACCCATGAAGCGTTGGTCCATGTTTTTACTTCAGACGTATGCTTGATGAAGTAGGCAGCCCGTGCAGCCGTACTGGGCATAGAGAGCGTGTCGTCAAGACTTGTTGTCAGGAACGCCAATCCCTTCTGCTGAACGACGGCGTTAATCTCGCTACCTCCGCTTTTGATGTTGATAACGGCAGTGCGTCCTGTGATTTCACGGTTTTCATCAACGCTGACGGTGACCGAGTCGGCAGTGACTTCAAGACGACACCACGCAGCAGTCGTAGATGCACTGATGGGCCCGGGGGCGGCGACTCGAAGTCCACCTGTCGACGGGGTTCCCTCAAAAAGAATGTTAGAGTTGATGATCTTGATGGGCGACTGCCATTCAATCTCCTTGCTATTGTCATCCGAGCAAGCCATAAAAGCGGCAATGCCCAGCATCACAATCATAGAATATATCACTTTTTTCATAATCTGATCGTTTAGTTCTTCTTTACAAGATATGGGTGAGTCAATGTCCACCAATAGTCATACCAATTGGCGGCGCTCATGTTTTTGGACTTAAAAGCGCAGATAGAGAAAAAACCTACTGTATACTTTGAGAATGTGCCAGCGAAAGTACAAGTTTGCTTAGCCGTCTTCTCGTCGTAGACCATCTGTCCGCCATAATAATTTCCTGGGTTGTAGCCCGTCCAATAATTACCGCTCTCATCGAGGAACAGGTCGTAGAGATATAAGGTATTGCCGCTTTCACTCTTTGTGGTACCCATGAACTGGCCGCTTTCCATCTCAATATACGATTCATCGTAAACGCCAAGCGGGATGTACAGCGTGTCTTTGTCCATCATGATGTAAAGCTTCTTGTCTGCGGCGATCCAAGCGTCGGCAATATATTCTTCGCCACCCGAAGTATAATGTAGCTCATAGTCACCCACGACATCCTTTTCAAAATTACTCTGGACAAGGTTCACGGTGCCTTTCGCATCACCGAGTGCATAGTCGATCTTGCCGGTCCGCACATGTCCCGTATTGTTGGGAGTCACCGTCATTTTCACTTTGTTTCCTTCCTGCTCCAGCGTGAACCAGTCACCCTGTTTGGAAATGGAGAACTCCTTGAGGTGGGACATGATCATGAATTTCGATATGCCTTCATCCCCGGTTATGATATAACCATCCTTAGAGCCCAGCAGTCCGGGGAAATACTCCGGAGAGAGCGTTCCCTTCAGAACAACGTCACTGGCTCCCTCGTCGGTACATTTCAGTTCCATGCTGGCATCATCATTATCGAAGGTTCGGACGTTTTTACCACCGACCGTCACGGACTTATATAATCTGATACCCTTGTCGGTGAAAACATAAGCCACTTCGTTGCCTCCGATCTTGATCTGCCGACTGGCCAAGTCGTAGGTTTGACGGTCTTGTTCCGTACCGATGTTACCCTCCGTGTGGTCATACCAGAAGAGAGCCGCCTGCTCTTTCACTTTATCGAGATAAGACTCAGGACTTTCGGTGAGACGATAGAGATACAAAATGTTCATACCTCGCTTGCCATGCACCTTAATGACATCCTGCCCTATGCTGTCAATTACAAACTCGAAGTCACCGTGCTTGGCCTGATATTCCTTCGACGATGGTGTGGAGTACTCGTGCAGCAGGTCGCTGTAAGTGTCGAAAGAGAGCACAGGCCCGTCGTCGGACTTAAGGCTGTAGCCTGAAGTCTCGGCATTTTCGACGCCTTCCTTTCGTGCGACCACCGTTCCGTCATTGTTGAATTTCAGTGTATAGACGAATCCTCCATAGATCTGGTTTTCGTGAGGATAATACTCGAATACCCATCCTTGCTCAGAGGAGAGCAACGTTGTTTTAGCCAAAACAAGATAGTCATCCATACGGTTGGAAGAAGACTTGTCGAAGATGTCCTCCTGATCCTTCAAACATGATTGGAAGAGACCAGCCGAGACGGCAAGCATCACACATATCAAGAATTTGAATCTTTTCATAATGGTCATGTTTTAGATGTTATTCTACTTTTAGGTCCGTCAGACTGACTTTCCCTGTCATAACGTCATTCTGCCTGCGGATAATCGCAGCCCGCAAGTCATCAATATTCAGCCCCCAAGAGTCTTTCATATAGACGCGCATGATGTCCAATTTCTGCTCAATCAGCTGGCGTCCGTTTTTCCCGGTTTTGGCGTCAAAGCCTTTGGCAGCTTCTGTCATCCATGCCTCCCACTGTTGAGGTGTGTTGGTGATATAAAGCGATACCATCTCCGCAAAGTCCTCGCGATCTTCGTCCTGTGCGTAAGCAGAGATGAAACCACGATGAAGATAGCCTGTGTCATTGGGCGCCTTGCTCCACTCATCGTTGACATATCCGGCTTCAGCGACTTTCTTGAAGTCTGTGGTGTACGGCTTGTTCTGATTCAGAATGTGGGTAAACTCATGATGGATTGTCTTGAGATAATAATGATTCAACTCTGCCGCCGATTTGAGATGCTCCTCAAGATAGTTGATGCCGGCGAGATAAATCTTCTTTCCGCCTTCGGCGGTACCAAGGATGTACGTTCCGTTATTCTTATACTCCCATTCTCCGATGAGGAATATATGCTTCGGGAAGTTGGCACGTGTAAAGTTGATACCCGCCACTTCGTCATACGTTTCCAGACACACATGCTTCAGCAGATGTGCCATTTTCACGGCCTCGTCCATTCGGGCAGGGATGGTGTAATATCCCATATCGGCCTCGTTGTCAGCATAACGATATTGGAAATTGATGTTATATGTATTCACATAGTTGGCTGTTAACCATCTGTCTAAATCGTTCTGTGCGATCTGGCTTTCAACGATGACACTTTCGTCGCTGAGCTTGTCTTCTGAGCAAGATAAGATTCCTGTCATGACAGCCGCAAGCACGATGGAATATAATATGAACTTTTTCATAGGTCTTCTTTACTTTAAGTCTTGTCATTTACGTGGATTAGGCAACATACCGGCATCTCGTGCCTTCAAAGGAATTTGGATAGCGCGGCGCGGATCATCTTGTTCCAAAATATCCTCCACACTGACAGGGTTGCCCGAGATATCAATTGTACGGCGCGGGATGACAATGTTGTATCGCTTGATATCCCACCACCGGATTCCCATGTGCATGGTTTCTATTCGCCGGCAGCCTAGCACACACTGCAGCATGCTCTCTTTCATGCCGCCTTCCTCGCCGATATCAAAATGAGGATGCAGGTGTTTCTTGACCGTGGATACAAGCGGGTCGTCGTCATAGCTGTACTTCACCGATTTGTAGAAAGCCTGTATCATCTCCGGAGTGAGCGTCTGGCCTGCGGCACTCTTCAAGCAGTTCTGCATCCATAAGGTCAAGTCAGCTGCCGCCTCGTTAAACTTATTCTGCATGACACGGGCCTCAGCACGGTTGATCAAACATTCATCAGTTGTCAAGAGCGGGTATACACTACGATTGTAACCTATACCGGCAACAGGATTGGTGTATTCGAACTCACGCGGGAACCGTTTGAAAATAACATACGAGAAATTAGACCCATCATAATAAGCTGGCCTGTCGTAGAACGAAGAAGTTGAAGTATTACCCCACACATTGACGGCTGCAATATCCTCATGCTCGGCAATATAAGACACATGGGCGAACTTTTTCCAAGTGCTGTAGTTGCCCAAGATATATCCCGGCCGACCGTATGTAGTGGCAAGCAGCAAGTTGGCAGCTACCTCTGCGCTGGAGTAGTGATTGGCATGGGCCAAATAATCGTTAGCAAGTCCTTCCATCTTCTTATAATCCCGGAGCAGTGAGCCGGGATCGGCTCCAAGACACAAGGTGGCATACTTCTCTGCTTCTGCCCATTTCTCATAGAATAAGTAGAAACGAGCAGCAAAAGCGTAGGCAGCTCTTTTATTAAAATGATATTTAGGCACATGATAATAATCCTCACCAATGAGAGGCAATCCTTCCTGAATGTCCCGGTCTATCTTCGCATAGAGTTCAGCTACGGTTCCACGATCATATTTCGGGTTAAGTTTTGTCTCTGGAGCCTCTATATATGGAATACCAAGATCCGTGCTGCTTGTCTGGCTGTTGTATGCCATGCAGAATTGGCTGGCTAACAGGAAATGGTTGAAAGCGCGGCAAAGGAGAGCCTCACCTTTAGCCTCTTTTAAGTTCATCGAGATTGTCCCTCCTATACGATCAATGCCCTCAAGAGCAAGATTAGCATTGGAGATGCGATCATAGCAGGATACCCAAAAGCGTTCAGAGCTCTCGTTATCGCTCTCGACAACATCATTCCATGCATAGACGTTCTCTACATAGCGGGTCGTGTTAGGATTATTAGCCAGATAGCGATCGGTATTGTCAGACATCATCTCGTTTACAACTATGTAGTCGTGATCGGGATATGCTTCCACCAATATCTTCGTTACCTCGCCTTCGGTGTCTATCTCTGCGCGATTATCCGGCATCTTGTCAAGATAGTCATTGCAGGCCGACAGCACGCAAAGGGCTCCCAAGATGACGATATATTTATTCTTGTTCAATTTCATAATCAGAGTCTCCATTATTTATAATCCAAATCTTAACGTGAATGTAAACTGTTTAGGCATTGGGGCAGCCACACCACCGGTGTTGAAGAACTCCGGATCCTGTCCATTAAGTTTCTTGTCTGCATAAATCAAGAACGGGTTGGTGGTCTGGAGTTTCAAACTAAGGGAATTCACTCCGAGATGGCTACAGAACACTTTAGCAAAATCATAGTTGAGTGAAATCTCTTTCATTCGGATGAAGTCGCCCTTGGCTATACGCTCTGTGGAATAGTTGTAAGCGCTGTAGGCATAGCTCAAATGCGAATCAAGATTGCGCTGGCGCATGCTGGCAATGACGGGAATGGTGGTTTTCATCTCGTCTCCAGGAACGGTCCAACGGTTGTTAAACTCTTTCGGTGTCGACGAGAGATCGCTGTACCAGCTGCGGAACACGGGATCAAGGCGCACGACATTTCCAAACGAATAAGTGATAAAGACATTCAGCGTAAAGCCCTTGTATTTGAAGATGTTGCCAAACGAGCCTGTCTCTGTCGGCTCTGTCGGCCCTTCATATTTCAAGAATTCAAGTTGCTCGGGATCACTTGTCTGGAACCAGATACCAGTCGTTGAAACATTTCCATCCTGATCCAGGAATGTCGGGATACCTTCACCGTTCAGCCCACGGAATGGTATTGAGAAAAGACAACGCACAGGGTAGCCTTCCTTGGTGAAGCCGCTGCCCGAGATTAGTGACATCATGTTGGTGGATGTCTGCAGTTTCGTCACCTCATTGTGCGTGTGTGAATAGATGAAACTTGTGCTCCAGGAGAAAGAGTTGGTCTTGATGTTGGTCGTAGACAGGCTGACCTCCACGCCGTCAGATTTCATTTCTGCAATATTTCCGTACCTGTTGAAAGAACCGGTAGTACCTTCTGTGACAGTTGAACCTATCAGGTCATAGTTGTTACGTTTGTACCAATCGAGGACAAAGTTGATGCGATTACGCAAGAAACCGGCTTCCAATCCGATATTGAGCTCATGTTTCTTCTCATAAGTCAGATCCTGGTTGGCCGCAGAACTCTGATAGAGTGACGTTTCCTTCAATCCTGCCGTAGGTCTCCACGGATTCGAGCTTCGAATGATAACCTCGGCGTTTGACACCGACGGGCGGTCGGCGGTGAGAGAGTAAGAAGCCTTCAACGTCAGGTGACTCAGCTTGTCTTTGAAGGTGGTGTTGAACCAAGGTTCCTCATGGACATTCCAAGTACCTGCGACATTCCAAGTCGGCAACCAGCGGCTGGAACGATTCTTGCCCAATCCATTGGTACCTTCATAGCGATAGGTACCGTTGATGGTGTAGCGGCCTTTCCACGAGTAGGTGGCGTTGGCAAAGAAAGCTGCACTGCGCACATAAGTGTTTCCAAGGGAGTAGTACTCAGAGTTTTCCTCTGCGCCTTTCTTGAACACCTCGTAGTTATAGTTAGGTATCTCGCCCGCATCATATTGCATTCCCCATCCGCGGAACCAAGTGGAGTGACGGTCCATGGAGTTGGTTTCCATACCACCGTAGAAGTTGACGATGTGATCCTTGTTGATCACGTCATTGTACTGAACGCTCGCACGCATATCCCATCCGAACATGCTGCGGTCGGTGCGTTCAAAGATACCGCCATAGTCCATGACCGTATGGTTGACATCATACGGATCCTGCGGGTTCTTATAAAGGAACGGATTATTATCACGGATCACCGTTGTATAAGCTGCGCGATAAGCCAGCGACTGGTTAGAATTGTCCAGGATATAGTGTTCCTGTGAAGTCCCCGAATACTTGACAGCCGTGAGGAGGGTGAACGTTACCTTGGAAATCGGTTTATAATCAAGTTTGAACTGTCCACGGAAGTCTTGTACGCGCAGATCCAGATAGTTGTTGTTAAGTTCATGCTTGATGTTGAACGGCGCATAATTGCGTACGTAGAACACGTCCGGATCGAGACAGCGAGAAGTATTGAGCGCATAGGAGTAAGGATTGATATCGAAGTCACGGTCCACGGTTCCGTTCACGGCATCGACTGACGATGCGAGCGTACCCGGTGCACGCTGCTTACGGAACGAAGCGTTTCCGGCGATGTTTGTGGTAAGTTTATTCGACAGGCGATAGGTGGAATTAAAGTTCACCGTGTAGCGTTGCACCTTACTTTGCTTGGTCCATCCCGGGTCGTTCATGACACTCACGGATCCATAGAACTGTGCTTTCTCCGAACCGCCGGAGATGCTCACCGAATGATTGCTCATGATGCTGCTGTTGAACAGCTCTTGAAACCAGTTGGTGTTCCTATATTCTGCCGCTCGCAAATATCTGTTGCGCGCCTCCTGCGTGTTAGCCAGACCAAACTGCCCTGATGTTGCGTCGTATTGTGTGAGCAGGTCATACATCTTTCCATAGACGCCATATTCTGACAAGTTCGACGTGGAGGCATAACTCAGAAAGCCCTTTTGCTCCAGTTCCTGATATACAGACATCTGATCCTGAGAGTTCATGATGTTGAAAGTGCTGTAACTCGGGATGAGGCGCAACGTAAACTCACCCGTGTAATTGATATGAGCCTGGCCGGCCTTTCCCTTCTTGGTCGTAATGACAATCACACCCGCCATAGCTCGCGCACCATAGATAGAAGTGGCAGAACCGTCTTTCAGGATTTGAAAACTTTCAATATCGTCGGCATTCAATCCGGCAATGGCAGAAGAGATCAGCGTCGTGGCGTCACCTGAGGAGAGTTCATCGGCCCCAACATCGACCACATCTTCCTGAATCACTCCGTCAACGACCCACAGAGGCTTTGACGATCCGTAGATGGACGTGGCGCCGCGCACGCGGATCTTCGGTGCTGTTCCGAAGGTTCCGCTTACGTTCTGCACGCTCACACCTGCAGCGCGACCTTCCAGCGAACGGCTGATGTCGGCAACACCGTCGAGCTTTGCCTTGTCAGCGTCAATCTTCGTTGTGGCACCTGTAAAGAGACGTTTGTCCACTTTCATCATACCGGTGACGACGACCTCATTGAGGGTTGCATCGTCAGGAGCAAGTTTCACAATCATGCCGTTACGTGCCGTGACGGTCTGCCCCTTCATTCCAATATAGGAAATCACAAGCTTCGCTCCTGCGGGTACGCTGATGGTGAAACGACCGTCCGTGTCGGTTATCGTTCCCATTTTTGTTCCCTGCTGCATGACAGAGGCACCGATAATGGGCTCTCCGTCTGACTGAGACACTACAGTACCCGTCACTTTTGTTTGGGCCATTGCCATTCCTATACTTAGAAACAGCCCTGCTAAAAGCAATAATAGTTTCTGTTTTTTCATAGATACATATTATAATGTGTTTCTGACTCTGTCGCATCCGACCGCGTTCATATCTGTTCTTGACCTGACACGCGTGTTAATATTCTCTCTTGACCTGCGGCTTAAAAACTTAAAAAATTAAGATCACGTTACAATTTTTAAGGTCCGATCTTGGACGATAGTGCATGTTTCTCGTAACTGCACTTATTCTCTTACACTCACATCATATTCATATAAAACTGGGTTTTAGATTATCATCATTACTAATATTTATAAAATTGTGTAAATTCTTAGGTTGATTATTCATTTCCAAATGTAGAAATTATTTTTGAAGAATACAACATTCCTACAAAATATTGTTAATAGAATAAACAACAATTAACCATTCAATGCAATCGTAAACACTTTTTAAGCTTTTGTGAAGTGTATGACATTTCATGGTCAATCGTTGCACGCACAACTTCTGCAGCATCGACTTCCAAATCCGTTGCGAAGACGTAAGGGCGGCCTGAGTGTCGGTCAGGACAAGCAGCCCGGCCTTTCGCACGTTCCAATAAAAACCGTATGCCACGGCAGCACTTTCATGTCAATACGCTAAAAGTCATAAATAAATGGTAAAAACATGGCATCGATTTTGCTGAATGCACAATAAAAGCTATATTTGTAACGACATATTCACTTGAAAAAAGACTGAAATGGAAATACAGGAATTAGAAAAAATGATCCGCGAAAAGGAAGGATCGCTGTCGCTCGCACTGCCTGTGCTGATGCGGAAAGTTTATCTTTGGATGACATTAGCGTTGGCCATCACGGCCGTCACGGCTTATGGCGTGGCTACGTCGCCCGGTCTAATGATGGCCATTTACACGAACAAGGCGATCATGTGGGGCTTGATCATCGGTGAGTTGGCACTAGTCATCAGTGTCACCGCTGCCATCAGACGGCTCTCACTGACCACGGCAACGCTACTGTTCGTCCTCTTCTCTGTGATAAACGGTGCGATGCTTTCGTCGATCTTTGCCGTTTATTCTCCCATGCTGATCACGAAAGTATTCCTGATCACAGCCGGCACGTTCGGCATAATGGCTCTCTACGGCTACACGACCAAGCGTGATCTCACCTCCATCGGGCGCCTGCTGTTCATGGGACTCATCGGCATCATCATCGCGACATTGGTCAACGTGTTCTTCGTCAAGAGCCCGGGCATGGATCTCATCATCAGCTATATCGGCGTGCTGATCTTCGTAGGTCTCACGGCATGGGACACCCAGAAAATCAAACAGATGCTCGCCATGCAGACAGATGTCGACGAAAGCGCACAGAAAATCGCCCTCCTCGGCGCGCTGTCACTCTATCTCGACTTCATCAACCTGTTCCTCTATCTCCTCAGAATATTCGGACGTAGTGACAGTTGACGCCCTGTCAGCTGACAGCATCCGGCAATTCGGACGAGTGGAGCGAAGACACAGATCAATCAAAAAAGAAAACAAACGAGACTGGTCATCAGATCCCCGGTCTCGTTTTTTACATCTATATCCTTCACTAAACAAAGCGGTCTGGCGCCAACGGCAATCGTCTGACACGACCGACCGGCCGATTTCAAACGACTAAAGAAAACAACAAGTATGAAGAAAATGAGTATGATGACGGCAGGGCTGGCAGTGCTGGTCCTGACAAGTTGCGGCGGACTTACCTCCGGAACAGCAACGGGAACACAGGCAAACGGTGACAACGTGCTCGGAAGCGTATTCGGAGCCATGACTGACGGACAAACCATCGGCAACGTCCTGTCAAGTGTGCTCGGTATTGACAAGCCGTCCGAGAGAGAGATCTATGGCACTTGGAACTATCATAATCCCGGCGTAGCTTTCACAAGTGACAACATGCTGGCAAAGGCCGGTGGCGAACTGGCTGCAAAAACGATCAAGGAGCAGTTGAAACAGACCTACAGTCAGGTTGGATTCAAGCGTGCAAACACGCGGTTGCAGTTCAATCAGGACAAGACTTTCGCAGCCACCTTGGGAGGCAGGAACATCAGTGGGACATGGACCTATGAGCCCAACGCGCAGAAGATCATGCTCAAGACGATGCTCTTCACAATACCTGTTTATGCCAAAAAGTCAGTCTCCGGCATGAACTTTCTCATGGAGTCGAAGAAACTGCTGACCATTTTGCAGACCGTGGCAGCACTCTCCGGGAACAGCAGCTTAGCCACCATCTCCGACATCAGCAAGAATTATGACGGTGTGAGAATGGGTTTCGAGATGAGCCGATAATCCGGATGCGGCCGGGAGAGTCCGTTCACGCCGCGGTTTGCCCCGCCTGCCTCCGTTGCTGCATGGCGTGCGCTATCCGTTCACGGACATGCCGCTTGACCGCCGACCATTCATAGTAAGGTGACAGGGGAGCGCATCCCGTAGCCACAGACAATCCCGTCAGCCTCACCTCCCGCTCGTTGTGCAGGAACTTGACAAGCACTCGCTGCCCGTCGGTGTAGAACACCATCTGCAGGTTGGCAGCCATCGGGACGATCAGGTCCATCTGGTCAGGGTGCTCTGACGACAGCTGATCGATGCCCAAGAGCGACAACAGGCGGTAGAGCTGGGTGTCATGGCCGAAACGAAGATCAGCCCCCGTGCCGCCTCGCGCGATGACCTCATCGGCCCTCTGCTCGATATGCTGCCACAGACTGACGGCCGAGCGTTGCGGAACAGCGTCGTTTTCGGCCGAAAGACCGTTGCAGATCCACATGCGACGGTTATTTTGTTCATAGAGCGCATGCATCTCCTCATGGGTGAAAATATCATAAAGATTGACCGGCAACGGCACATCCTGCATGTCAGAAGCTATGGTAAACAGCTCTGACATCAGCCGGTCAGGCTCGCTGATGGACGCAGGATGGCGGAAAAGCGAAGCCATCAACCGCGCGGACGTAGCCTCGCAGCGCGGACGGACACGGGCTTCCAACTGCCGCTGCTCATCGGAAGAGAATGCGATCCACTTCATATCGGCACTGTCGGAGCGTTGGAGAACTGCTGTCGGATGATGGCTGCCGAGGGTCAGACTTCGCTCCATCTCCCCGCAGAAAGCCCGCATGCTGGCCCTGCACCGGTTCACAACACTGGCCCAAGCCGAAAGTTGCGTCCCGGCCTGAAATATCTCGGGGTAACGGTGCTGCATACGTGCAGCCAAGCCACGGTGCTGCGCTTCGCCCAACGAGGTCAACTGTCCGCCGTTGCCGCGGGCATTCTTCCATACGCGCTGAAGTTTTTTCCGCACGCGTCGTCCTAAAGGTGTGAGCGTGCTCTTGTCAGCAAACTGACTGTTCACCCACATGTAACGATTGTCGTTGGGCAACCATCTGGATCCGTGGCGGCCATAGTGACTGATATAGAAAGCTCGGAAGCCCGTAGGCGGCGGGGTGTCAGCAGGCACCGCGTCCTGCGGATACGCATAGTAGACACCGCCCAACTGCTCGTTGGTCTTCTGGGCGGAGGCCGGCTCAAGAAGCAGTGCGGCAATGACAAAGGCAAAAATTCGTTTCATCATGACAGATCGTTCTAATGGATTATAGAGATATAACGGAAAATCATCCCGTAAATTGCACCGCCCTCAAACTTCACCGCCGAGACGCACACGCGGACGTCCACGCTACTGAAAAAACCGGGGGCAGCAGGCGCAAGGTGCATCCCCGCAACCGCGGACAGACTGTGCATGGGCGGGCGGCGTACACGCCTATAGGCAGGCAAACGCTCTGCCGGCTTCTTCCGCAGGACGTGGCCGATCCTGACAGAAAATATTTTCTTCATCGGCAAGCATTTCGTCTCCACCAAGAATGACGGTCATACTTCCAGATCGTTTTGTATCTTCAAACGGCAGACATTCATTTTTCCGCGGCGAAGCCCGCAGGAGCCACTGTTGCATGAGACTGCACCCCTCGGCACGAAAAGAGAGGAGACCACTGATGACGACACCCATGGGACCGATGAAAGAAGATGGATTGACGGGACTCAGACGTCCTCACTGACCCGGAAATGTCCAGTCTATGCCCAAGGGGTTGCCTTTCATGCGCACCACAAACGGCAGAGGGGCTTCGGTGGAGATCCACATCTCGGTGCCGTCCACGTCGGCCCGGACGTGAACGAGACGTTCCGTGCGATCCTGCTCACGCCATGTGATGCCGTCGTAGACGAACCTGCCGTCGCGCAGCAGTTGCTCCAAGGCATCGCGGGAGACAAAAAGGAACGTGCCACGAGCCCGATAGGTCTGTCCTGGCTTATAGGGACTGTCCCAGCAGAAGCCTGTGGCATGCGCTACGAGACTGTCCGGAACGATATAGGTACAACGGTTGCACGTGACCGTCAAGGCGCCATCTCCGTGCGTGAAACTTACGTCCCAAGTGCGGTATTGCCTGTTGAGCACATAATGAACCTTTCCGCTCGGCCTCTCATCGCTCTTCAGAGGCAAGCTGCCGGATCCCTTCCGCTTCGTCTTCACTTCCTGTGCTGCCTGATCGGTGACATGCACCGGTGCAATCTCAAGCCACTTATACTGTCCCGCCACGGGATATCTGCCTAACATGGCCCATACGAGCCAGGTCGACATGGCTCCGCTGTCATCGTTGCCCGGCAGGCCGTCGGGGGTGTCGGAGAAATAACGGTTGACGATCTCTGACACGCGTCGGCTGCTCAGGTCGGGCCGTCCGATGTAACTATATAAATAAGGTGTAAGAAACGAAGGCTCGTTGCCGACGTTGTAATGGCCATTGTCGAAGAAGGTGTCGAGCCGCTTACGGAAAGCCGAATCGCCCCCGCAAAGTTCCACTATGCGCGGTATGTCATGCGGAATGGAGAAGGAATATTCCGCCGAGAGTGCCTCATAGAAGAACGTGCTCCACCAAGGGAGATGCCACGGAGCCACCTTCGTGTCGGGCCGATAAGGTATCCGCGGCCGAAAGACTTTCGAGTGCCCCCACGGAACGCTGTCCAACCAGTGTCCCTCGGCATCGCGGGGCATGATGAATCCGCGCATGCCCTGCCACTCATAATCGGCCCGCCAGAGGTTCTGCCAATTGGTGCTGCGCTTGAGATACTTGCGCCAAAGGTCCTCATGGCCCAATCCCCGGGCCACAGAGGCAATGCACCAGTCATCGTAACTATACTCCACCGTCCGCGTTCCGGCCCTCGGAATGCCATAGGGGATGTAGCCCAGACGATTGTATTCCTCCAATCCGCCGCGTCCTTCACGCTCGTCATCCTGCGGCGGAGTCTCCGCATCCTTGATCATGGCCTGCAGCGCGAGCTCGTAATCGATGCCCTTCAGCCGGCGCGCAAAGGCTTCCGCCAGCACCACTTCCGCATTGGAGCCGCCCTGCGTGCGCCCGTTGCAGTCGCCGCTTCGCGCATCGGGCAGGTACCCCTCATGTTTGTAGATTTCGAGAAGTGCGTTGACCATCGCCACGGCACGGTCGGGATAATAGTCCATGAGCAGTGGGAACGACGTGCGGTAGGTGTCCCAGATGGCATAGTAGTCGTCATAATAGGGTCCGCCCTGCCACTTCGGGTTCTCGCCCGTCTTGTCCACGGGCATCAGCAGTGCATGGTAAAGAGCCGTGTAGAACATGCGCAGTTCCTTGCGGGAGCCGCGATAAGGCACGCGGGAGAGCATGCGCTGCCATTCCGCAAGCACGGAACGACGCTGACCGTCGAAATCGGCGCGCACGATATTGCGGCGTGCCTGGTTGACGGAAACATAGGAAATGCCCACCTTCAAGCAGACCACGGGGGCTGCGAAACGCACCGTGGCATACAATCCCGCCGTCACCTTGGGGGCTGTGAATGGACGGTCAGTCTGCAGACAGAAGTAGACCCGGTAGGGATCACCATTGTTCCAGCCGCCGCGAACGCACGACCAGCCGATGATTTCACGGGCATTCGCCACCTCTACATGCGAGTCGACATACTGCTGCGCCTCGCGTTTTTCGGGGATGGTGTCCATCCCTAAAAAGGAAGCCACATCGACCAGCAGTCCGTCGGCACCACGGATGCGGTAGAGGGCGCAGCGCTCAGCAGTCGTGATTTCCGTCCGGATGTCATTCTCAAAGGTACAGGTGTAATAGCCCAACGCTACGTTTTCCTGCTTCCGGCGACTGGCATAGACAGGCAACGCGACACGCCTTCCATCGGGCAACAGTAGCCCCGCTAAGGATGGCCGATCCGCATGCCGGATCGGCTGGATGAGGATGTTGCCGTATTTCTGTCCTCCTCCTGTACCCGAAACATGCGTCTGTGAGAACCCCTTCACCGCGTCCGGCATCGGAACCCAGCCCGCATTGGGCATCGAAACGCAGTCGGGGCCAGGCTTCACCATCCCGAACGGCATGGAAGGCCCGACAAACACGCGTCCCTCCCCTTCGCTACCGATCAGCGGGTCGACCCATTGTGCGACACCGACCAAGCTCTGGGCACACAACCCGTTGGCCGTCAGGAGCAGCCAGAGCAGCAGGATAACGCGCCCGCTTCTATTACATATTTTATTCATTTTATTCATCATTCATCTATTTCATCATCCTCACCCCTCATCATCACCATCATCACCCCTCATCATCACCATCACCACCCCTCATCATCACCATCATCACCCCTCATCATCACCATCATCACCCCTCATCATCATCATCATCACCCCTCATCATCACCATCATCACCCCTCATCATCATCAT
>ONHE01000001.1 GCA_900317545.1 uncultured Prevotella sp.
CCTCTGATGTTTGCCCGAAAGAGTTTATTTTAGCATTAAATGATTCAGCCGCCGCATTGGATGATCTGTTGTTGTAGAAGTTCAAAAAGTAACCATTCAATTTAGGCCGTATTTCGCATGAGGGTAAACCAAGGAGGCTATAGCCTCCGATGACCACAGAGAAGTGAGGATGATAGTTTATGTGTGGCTCCCATACTCCAACTCCAGTATTAGCCTCATACTTCTTTCTGATTCCGCCGCCCGATGGACACCATCGCCTTTGGCTATAATCTTTCCACAATTCGGGTGGACTTGACGGCTTGCATCCGTTAGGATACGTTCGTATTTGACGGACAAAAGACAGGCCTCTCACTAAACTTGGAACGGCCCCAGACATTAACCCTGCGGATCTCCCGTTGTAACATCGTCTGTTTCAGATAGAATCGATCATGGCCCTTATGCTCAGAAACACCTTCCCGGCCTCGACATGACTCATCTCGGCTACACGTTTCAATGTCCGATAGAATAGATGGTCATGGTTGAGCCGACGCACAATCCAATAGATTCCGGACGTGTTGAAAATACCAACAAAACTTACAACGAGAAACTGAACGGTTGCATCTCCCCCCATTCGGTAGGTCAGCAGCCAAAGAAACAGGTTGAAGACGTTAAGCGAAATCACGGCCACAGCCGTCCCTGCATGTGAGAATCCGATTTCGATGAAGAGATGATGCAGGTGATGCTTATCTGCATGAAACGGAGACACACCTCTGAGGATACGTGTTGTCATGACCCGGAGCGTGTCAAAAATCGGAACGGACAATACCGACAGACAGAAGGCCACTACGCCCATGTTCGGAAAGTTATAGGCTACACGCGAAGTGTTGTCGATCACGTGCAGGCAGAAAATGGTCATGAGCATACCCATCATCATTGTACCACAATCGCCAATGAACATCTTCGATTTGGCACCAAACACATTGTGCAGGAAAAAAGGTATGAGCGCACCCGCAGCAAGCGCACACATGACGGCCATCGTACCGTCATAAGACACGCAGAAAAAAAAACCGAACGACAGGCACGCCACGACACAGAAACCGGATGACAGCCCGTCCACGCCGTCGATCATATTGATTGAATTGATGATCCCCACGCCGGCCACTGCACTCAGCGGAAGTGACAACCACACGGGAAGTTTGTGAATGCCGAAAAGCCCGTGCATGTCATTCATGTTGACCATATCCATCTTGATAACAAAGCCTACCATGATAATCTCAACGATAATCCGCAGCCACGGACTAAGACCCAAAATGTCATCGGTAAACCCAAAATACATCATCACAGTCATCGCCACCACACAGGTGAAAAAAGCATAACTGTCGAAAAAAACGCTTGTCAAGCCAACACCGACAACAATTCCAAAGAAGACTGTAAAACCGCCCATCACAGGCACGGCCCTCCGCTGCAACTTACGGGAATTAGGGTTATCCACGATATTCTTGATCTTCGCAATCCTGACGATACGTGGATGAATCCAGAACGTCAACAGCATTGCACTCAGAAACGGCAGGATAATGCCAAAAAACCAGATCTGTAAATTCATATACACTCATAAAGGTTCGGCAAATATACATTTATTTACTTAATTACCAAAATTTTTGCAGAATTATTCGCCGATCGCATGATGCCAATCATGACGCAGAACGCAAAGGGGCGGGAACAGGCTTTGTATGGCCGGAGTAAGCACACAAAAAACATGAACATTATGATACGTATAATTCAATGCAAGTGCCTTACCGTAGGGGAGGAGATGGAGCAGATCAAAAAAAACGTACTTGCGTTAGCCTTTTCATCGATAATTGCGTATTATAATAAAGAACTGCGGTCGCAGACAAAGCAGTTGATGAATAAACCTACAAAATCAGAAAAGAATGAACATTGATCAATCGGAACATATAGCTCGGCTGATTTATCATCACATCGTGGGTGACATATCTGCAGAAGCGCAAAAGGAACTCGACAAATGGCTTCGCGAAAATGAGCGAAACGAAAAGGTTTATGAGCGTCTGCTCAATACGGACTTTCTGAAGAGCGAATGCAACAAGCTCAGAGCCATTGATCCGCAACGCGCCATGGAAGCCATGCAAGCCCGCATCCATGATGCAAGCAGCGAAGGCAGGAGCGGCAGATCGTATCATTTACGAACCATCGCACTCACCATGATCAGCACCGCAGCCATGTTACTGATGCTATTCGGGCTCTATTTTTATTGGGACAAGGCAGATGGCCATGCCCCCAAAATGCAGGTTGCCTAGGTGGCATCATTGGCGAAAATCACGCATGGATGCACGCAGGCCATCTTGACCACTGGTACGGGAGACACACTCCGTCTCGACGCTGATGCCCAAAGCAATGCGCAACAACTGGCCAAAATGGAGAGCGGCAGTGCCATCCGCATCAACAGTTTAGTCACTCCGCGTGGTGGCGAGTTCAAGATCGTGCTTGAAGACGGAACCGAGGTCTGGCTTAATGCCGAAAGCCGGCTGAAATATCCGGAGACATTTGGCGACGGCGACAGACACGTGAGCGTAGAGGGCGAAGCCTATTTCAAGGTCGCCAAAAATCCGCAGCATCCTTTCTATGTGGAGACAGCCGGACAGCGAGTGCGTGTCGTGGGAACAGAGTTCAATGTGAACGTCTATCCGGAAGCGGCCAACGTGACGACAACGCTCGTGAAGGGATCCATCGCTCTGAAGCCTGTCAACGGCAACGTGGGCGAACTGATGCTCACTCCGGGGCATCAAGCCACCTTTGACAAGCAGGCACGGACCGCCACCGTGAAAGCCGTGGACACCGGCATCATGACCAGCTGGCGAAACGGAAAATTCGTCTTCGAGAATCAAACACTCGGACAGATCATGCTAACCCTGAGCCGATGGTACGACTTCGAGTACCAGTTTATCGACAAGTCATTGGCCACGACTGAGTTCATGTGCAGCGTGCCACGTTACGGCGAGTTCTCTGAGGTGCTGCAGATCTTAGAAGCCAGCGGAGGTATCCGATTCCGCCAGAAAGGAAAAAAGATCATTATTGCAAGGAAATGATCCGCCGCGCAGCATAGAGAGAAGTGGACGTCGGATAACTTATCCCATATGCCACTTCATCGGTCAAAAAGAAACCGAGAGCCATCAAAGCCAGAAACATTCTCAGTATTATCATCAAAATCTCAAAAGACATGAAAAGAATCTTTTCGCTAACGACAATGGCTATGTTAGCCGCCTACATGTCGGCTTAGTGCCAGCCCACACCGTTTGACATCTCGGGAACAACTTCCGATGGTGCAAAAATTGTATACTATTACATCAATCACAACAGCGATGAGCAAGACAGTGTCAATGTCTCACAAGGAAGGTTTCACATTAGAGGCAAGGCCGAGACCAATGTTTTTATTACGGTAGCTACTGATCTGGAACATTCCATTGCAATCGTCAATGACGGTATGCCTGTCAAGGTCGACCTGAACAACTTCACTGTCATTGGATCCCCACAGAATGAGCAGTTCGGCATCTATCAGAAGTCTCTGATCGAAACCTCAAAGAAAATGCCCGAGCTCATAGTCCATTGGAACCAAGAGACTGATGAGGCCAAGAAGAAAGAACTGCAGGATCAGTTTAAAACCATCGAAAAAAGGTTGAATGAAGAGTCAAAAGCATATATTCGAGAATATAAAGACCAGCAGACGCCGGCTATGTGCTGTATAATTACTGTTATGAGTTTTCCTTCGAAGAGCTTAAGGAATTCCTTGATCCCACGGCCGTCTACTATAACAACCCCATGGCCGACCGGGCCCGTGACTTAATGACGAATCTCGAGAAACGTCATGCAGGACTATATTACACAGACTTCACCATGCAGGACATGAACGGGAAAAAAGTCAGTCTCAGCAAGTATGTCGGCAAAACCGTTATGTCTTCGTAGACTTCTGGGCAAGCTGGTGTGGACCATGCCGCGGCGAGATGCCGAATGTAGTCAAAGCCTATGAGACCTATAAAGAAAAGGGGCTTCAGATCATCGGAGTCAGTATCGACACGAAGCAGGACACATGGAAAAAAGCCGTTCGCGAACTGGGTATGACATGGCCGCAGATGAGTGACCTGAAAGGATGGAACAGTGCGGCATCCAAAGTCTACGGCGTAAAATCAATCCCTTGCAATATCCTCATTGATCCGCATGGAATCATTGTAGCCAATGATCTTAGGGGCGACAAGCTGCAGGAGACACTGCGGGAAATATTTGTGAAATAGCATTCAGCCAAGCAAACTATCACTATACAGCCCATTCGTCTTATTAAGTAGGGTGTCCAGTTATATGTTTCGAGAATCAGAGGCTGATATCACCCGTAGAGTTGTTAATAAAGTGCTCTGATATTTAACGTTTTAAG
>ONHE01000083.1 GCA_900317545.1 uncultured Prevotella sp.
GACCGTGTGAAAATACAGTTGGAGCAGTGGGAAGCGATCCCGTCTGCATCAGAAAGCATGGTTCTGGATGGGCGAGGGGCAGACAGTGGACAGCAGGCCGAAAGACTGTCTGACGATGAAAGCATCGCCCCTGAAGGGCAAGAGCATGGATGCCGACGGGGGAATAGCCATGAATCCAGGCGGGTGAAGATCGAAAGTTTGGTCGCCTTGCCGCACTTCTTTTCGATGATTTTTTATATCTTTGCGGCGGGAGAACATTCCTCCGGCCGGTCTCTCCGCCGCGTCTGACAGTCTCGGCCTGTCGCCCCGGCCGAATGAGCCCACCGAACGATCGAACAAACAAATCATCATTCCGACACATGAAACGCATCTTTTTCCTGTTTTGCTGCCTGCTTTCGGCCACGTGCATCCATGCCTATGATCGGTCATGGGAAGGCATTCATATGCTCACCGCTGCTGATGCGGCGGCCCGTCTGGCTGATCCGCCGGCCGAGTTTGCCAACCATGTCATCTGGGGACTGCAGGGCAACATCACCGACGCGGTGATCCGGCACGATCTGGATTCGATCCGCAGCAAAGGCTTCAAGGCCGTCATCCTCGAACCCGGCTATCACATGCCCCACGCATATCTGAGCGACGGCTACTTCGCGATGATCCGGCGCATCGTCCGCGAGGCCAAGCGGCGGGGACTGAAGGTGTGGATCATCGACGAAGGCAAGTATCCCAGCGGCTTCGCAGGAGGCAAGTTCAGCCGTGAGCGACCCGATCTGCGGATGCAGGCACTGGTCACCTGCGGCGAGATCACGGTGAGGGCGGGCGAGGTGATGAAGGACCGGGCTGTGGGGGACAGCGTGCTGAGCGCGGTCGCCGTGAGCCTTTCGGGGCGCGCTAACGTCGTGGTGCCGGTGACGGACCATCGCATCTCGTTCCGCGCAGGGCTTGACAACTGGCGCATCATGCTGGTCCGGGCCGACTTCCGCACGGGTCAGACGCGCTCGGTGGACAGTCCCACGGGCGCCAAGGACACGCGCAACGCCCAGATGGACTATCTGAATCCCGAGGCGGTGGATCAGTTTATCAGCTGGACCCACGAGCAATACAAGCGCTACATCGGGACGGAGTTTGGTCGCACAGTGATGGGATTCCGCGGCGATGAGCCTGATTACTCGCACGTACCGTTCACCCCCGCGATCCTCAAGCGGTTCAGGGAGCTGAAAGGCTATGATGTGACGCCGTGGCTTGCTACATTCTTCGCCCCGTCGATGAGCGACCGCGAGCGCCGCGTGAAGGCCGATTACTGGGACGTATGGTCACGGCTTTTCGCCGACACGTTCTTCCGCCGGCAGGCCGACTGGTGTCAGGCCAACGGGCTGGCCCACATCACCCATCTCAACAATGACCATGACATGACGCTCTGCACACGCAGTGAGGGCAGCCTGTTCCGTGCGCTGAGCCGCGTGCAGGTGCCGGGAGTGGACGCCATCTGGAATCAGATCTGGCCCGACACGGTGAACGACTATCCGAAATTCGCCTCTTCCGTAGCCCACGTCTACGGCCGTCCGCGCGCCTTCAGCGAGAGTTTCGCAGCCTATTACAATGTTCCGACGATGGCGGAAGCCAAGTATGTCGTCGACGCACAGCTCGCCCGGGGCATCAACTTCTTTGAGTTCATGTTCTGGTCGGCCAACTCCTCCCGCCCCACATGGATGACGGCCGACGGCATGAATGGGCTCAACGACTACAGCAACCGCATGGCCTGGCTGCTTGCCTTGGGGCGTCCCGGGGCGCGGATCGCCATGTATTATCCCCAGCAGACACTCTGGTTGGGCAGCGACATGGTGGCTGCGCGGGTGAAGAAGATCACCCATGAACTGCTCGAACACCAGCGCGACTTCGACTATGTCGACGATGACGCGCTCGCGGAGGCCCTCACCGTCGGACCCGGATGGCTTGCGAACCGGAGCGGGCAGCACTATACGGCGCTCATCATCCCCTCATGCGACGTGATCTCGGTGCGTGCATGGGAGATCATCAGACGCTTCGAGGCGCGCGGAGGGCGTGTGCTATTCTGGGGCAGCCGACCCTACTGGCTGAGCGGGAAGACGCTGACAGACCTCACGCCGTTTCCCGATGTCGACACGCCGCATGAGCCCTCGGACAGCTGGACACCCACAGTGGCGGGCGCACTGCCTGCGGAAGTGACGGTCAGCAATCTGCTCCCCCTCGAGCAGCGTGAACGGCAGAAGGCAGGAGAACGCCGTCCGAAGCCTGTCGACGGTACCATGGACCTGCGTTATCAGCATCGCCAATTAGCCGATGCCGACCTCTATTTCATCTTCAACGAAGGCCACAGGAAACAGCATTTCAGGTTCGGCGTCGACCGGATCGGCCGCGCCGAGCGTTGGAGTGCTCATGACGGCAGCCGCCAGCCCGTCGCCTCGCAGGTTGCTGACGGGCGCACCTGGATCGAGTTGGAGATGGTCCCCTATGAGAGTACGGTCATCGTGGTGAAACGACAGGACAAGTCTTACGACATCACCCGCTACGGCGCCGTTGGCGACGGCACCACTGTCTGCACGGCAGCCATACAGCATGCCATCGACGAAGCCCACCTGCAGGGCGGCGGTACGGTCGTCGTGCCAGAAGGAAAGTATCTGACGGGTGCGCTGCATGTATCTTCCGGCGTCGACCTCCATCTGCTCCGTGGCGCCCGGATCATAGCTACGGTCAACGAAGCCGATTATCCCGTGACGCCCACACGCTTCGAAGGCATCGAAAGGATGTGGAAACCGGCCCTGCTCAATTTCACCGATTGCCCGGGCGTACGTGTCTGGGGCGAGGGCGAGATCGACGGGCAGGGCGTGGCATGGAAAGCCTACACCCAGGGTAAGGACTTCATGCAGACCCACGGCCGGCCCCGTCTGATGTGCTTCACCCGCTGCGACGGCGGTTCGGTGCGTGGCATCCGGCTTCGCGATCAGGCCTCCTGGGGCCTCCATGTGCTCTATACGGACAGCTTTGAGATCAGCGGCGTGGACATCAGGGCTGAGCATTCGATCCCCAGCAGCGACGGGATAGATATCGATTCATCCACGCGAGTGGGCATCCGCGACTGCTACATCGAGGACAACGACGACTGCATCTCGATCAAATCAGGCAAGGACGAGGAGGGCCGGCGCATCGGGCGTCCGTCAGAGGATATCATTGTGGAGCGGTGCCGGTTTGGCTATGGGCACAGCGGCGTGGACATCGGCAGCGAGGTGAGCGGCAGTGTGCGCCGCGTGCTCGTGCAGGACTGTGTGATGGAACGTGGCAACCAGGGTGCCGTGCGGATGAAGTCGCAGCCCAGTCGGGGCGGAGTCATCGAGGACATCACATTCCGTCGCATCCGCCTCGAGCATTCGGCCTCCTTCATGGATATCAACATGCGCTGGCGCATGAAAGGCCTCATCGCCCCCGATGCACCGCAGAAGACGCTCCTGCGCGGCATTCTCATCGAAGACGTGACAGGCACCTGCGATCGCATGGGCGTCATCGTGGGTCTCGAAAGCGATCCGATCACGGACATCACCATGCGCCGCATTCAGGTCAAGGCACGTGAGCCCCTGCGCCTGCAGCATGCAAGGGTGAAGGATTGAGCGACAAGCTGAAAAGAACAGAACGTCGGGACGGGAAGGGCAGGCTTCTGAAAAGGCTAAGACTGTCTTCTGAAAAGACAAGCCCTGAATGGGGAAATGGAAACACCAGCACCCTGAAAAGAAAATCCCGGCCACATGCCTTTGCTGAAGCGGAGAAGGCATGTGACTGGGACAGAAGGATGATACGGATGATCCCAAGGCCTCCCATTGGAGGGCCGGAAGATGCTCCCCGATCGGTCATTCGGCCTCAGCTTCACATTTGATCTTGTCATTTCATGTTTTCCGGCTGCTTTTGTCCGCCCGACAGACCACCTTTCCTGCGGGTTTCCTCATAGCAGCCCGCTACGCTTTCGGATCCCCGACAGCCCATCTGCCTTGCCGTCTGACATAATCAGTTCAGCCGCTAATGACCGATCCGGAATTATTGTCCGCTCACGAAAAGGCCATCGCCGTCGATCAGTCCGCGGCGTCGGTCGTCCGTTTACCATTTCACTTTGACGGTCTCTTGTCCTGACTTTTCCGTCAAGACGCTGACGATATACATGCCGTGTCCGTACCCTGCCAAGGAGGTGGACATGCTGTGGTCCGCCAAACGGAATATTTGGAGGGCTTCCCCATAGGCATTATAGACTGTTATCCGGGAACCGCAAGGCGCGGTGACTTTCAGGGTGCCGTCGGCAGCGAGCGACACGACGGCCTTCGCATGCGGATCGGCAACCGTCCGGATCCCCGTCTCGGTGGCATCATAGTCATGGGCGATGGTTAATGGCTGCGTGCCCTCGTAGAAGTTTGAGGCCGCTGTAGCGGAAGGTTTGAACGTAACCGTAATTTTCCGATCTTCACTGAGCTGGGCCCTGCCTTTGATGTTGAGCCGGACATGATCCTTGTTTCCAGTTGCTGTGGCCGTGAGCCCTTCGGGTAAGTTGGTGATGACAAAGTCGGTGTTTGGTGTGAGCCCCCCTTCCTTGGCACTGCCATTGATGATGCTGAAGCGGAAGTCGGCATCGTAATGTCCGTCGGCATCGTAGGGGAAAAGCTCCGCCTTGCTGTCGAGCACGATGCGTGAGATGCTTTCGTCACTGAAAAATACCTTCTGCAGATTCTTGTCATTCCACAGGCAGGCACGCGACCTGTCCTGCAGGGCGGCCGTCATTCGATCCACCTGTCCTTTGGTGAACATGGACGTGCGCACGTAGCTATAGTTCATATAGTTGGTCCAATTGGTCTTCTGATTGAGACAGTTCAAGTCATCGGGACCCATTTGCGGACGGTCCGCGGGTGGTGTGTCGTCCACGTAGTCATTAGGATTCTCCTGCCCGTTGTTGCCTTTCCGGCATCCGTCTGGGAAGACATCAGGATCATAGTCGAACGTATGGGCGAGGTTCAGGAAATGTCCAAACTCGTGGGTAAGCACCCTGCGGAAGTTCTCGTCCGTATTGTCGCCGAGGTAAGCGCCGTTGTAAACCACGCGCGCCAGGTTCCATCTCGTCATCTCCCAGTTGGGATACCAGGAGACGCCGGAGTTGTTGGTGACACCGTCACCATAGAGGTCGTTCATGATGTAGACGTTCATGTAGGATCTGTTGTTCCATGCATATTGCGAGAGATGTGGCGCATTGTAGTTGCCGAATCCGCTTTCCAGGCGATGGAACACGATTCCCGTCGTGGCCTCTCCCTGCGGGCCTTTCTCCGCCAAGCGGAATTCGATGTTCAGAGGGGTGCTCAGCCGATTGAAGAGAGGGTCGTCGTCACCTGACGGCATGGAGCCTTTTGTCAGGCAGTTATAGTCTTCATTGGTGCGCCGGAGGGCGTCTCTGACTATTTCGCGTGTGACGGCCTTTCCGTTGAAGTCAGTGCCGAAGACGTGGAAGACCACAGGGATGACAAATTTGTCCGAGGCCGCAGCCCGTGTCATTCCGTCTGTATACAGTTTCCCGGGAGCCTGATGGACCCGGCAAGGCAATGGGTAATCCACAAGTTCCTGTCCCATAGAGGGGATCCAGAGCGTCAGCAGCAAGGACAAGAGGTATTTTCTATTTCTCATGATGTTTTGATGATTCGTCGTTGTTTGATGATTTAGGCGGGAAGAGGAGTCTCTTCTTCTTTTTTCCATAGTCTTCATACAGGAGCAGGAGATGGGCTGCGCTCCAGCTGAAATGAGCAGCCTGGAGGCCCCGGCCCGTGAATGTGTCGTAGTTTTCATAGATGGGCGCGGTTCCCGTCAGCCCCTGCAGGCGGTCAAAGACCTGCCGCGTGTAGTGGTCGGCCTCGTCGGCAAGGCCGTATTCTCGGAACGCTTCGATCCCGTAGTAGGTCTGGTCGAGCCAGATGGGGCCCCTCCAATAGCCGTTGGCGCTGTACTTCGGATTGTCGGCGGCAATGGTGGGGAAGGGAATGAAGGTGGAGAATTTGGCCGGATCCTCGAGGAGCGCCCGCGCCTTGGTAAACTGCCCGGTGGACGCGATGCCCACCCAAAAGGGCAGATAACCCTCACATCCCGGCTCGCGGACAAAGGAACGGTCGGCCAGTTTACGGTCGCAGAACCAGCCTGTGCTGTCGTCAAAGAACCAGTCGGCTATCTTCTGGCGTTGGTCCGGCATGTCGAAGCGTTGGCCAAGGATGGCTGCAAACTTCTTTAGCAGCGTGTATTCAAGGGCAAGATACCCGTTGAGGTCCACGCTTTCCTGATTGATGCTCCACGCATTCTTCCCGTTTCGGACCATCTCGGCTCCGTCAAAGCGGATGGCGTTGTCCATTCCGCTCTCCCAGGCGGCCGCTTCCAGCGTGCCGTCCGTGGATCCAAACTCGCAGATGCCGTTGTGGTCGTGGTCGCGTTGTTCGTACCACCAGCGGTAGTAAGCAGTCAGCTTGGGTAACATTTCGTGCAGGAAGTCCTTGTCATGCGTGTGTTTCCAGATTTCATCGACTGCCCAGGCGGCCAGCGGAGGCTTGGAGTTGCGGCTGTTGTTCTCCATGGTGTCAGGATAGATGCAGTCGATGACCATACCGTCAGGCTGTTGCCAGTCAAACATTACACGGACGTTGTCTTTCGCTAATGATGGGAAAAATGATGCCACTGCTGCTGAGAACCGCCAGCTGTCCCAAGCCCAGCAACCGATGAAGTAATCCACGGAATGACTGGGAATGATGCCGTCATGGCGCAATCCTCCACGCTTCCTCCGCCAGTTGCTGACGAGTGTCACGACAGTTTTTGCCGCTATGCGGTCGTAGACTGCGGGCATGTCCTGCCGGATGATCCGTTTCAGCCAGCCGTTCCATCGGTTTAGATTCTCCTGAAGGGCCGCCTCGGGTGCTTTAAGCAATCTCTCAGCCTTTGCAAACTGGATTTCCGCCGTTGCAGTTTGGTCCCAGATGAAAGAGATGACAACGTGTGTCCGGGGAACTCTGCGCCTGAGTGTGGCGGAATAGTTTTGCCCCTTGACTTCCAACTGAAAGTCTTTCGGAAAAGTGAGCATGACTTGTTCGCCACCTTTGAAAGACAGGAGAACCGAAGACCCATGTCGACTGAATCGTGCATCAGCGGCAGGACGGAGGGCCTGCCAACACATTCCCCGTGGCAGTTTGCCGCTGATGGTCAGCAGTGCCGTATGGGCATCGGTGTAAATCAGACTCTGCCGGAAAGCTGAGCCTTGAAGTGTCAGTTCTCCTGGGAAGTAGTTTGCCTTGCATTCCGCATTGTCGTTGACGGCCGGAGCAATGACGGCCTCGGCCAGCCAACGCCGTTGGAGGATGCTGTAAGGCCCCCGGAAGGCGGACGACGGGGTGCTGCGGACTCCGAATCCCATCCAAGTGCCCATGTCGGCAAACAGCTGTGTCTGATGCGCCCGTCCTGTAGGTGCCTGCGAGAGGTCGATGATCTGTGGGAAATCGTAACGTGATGACAGCCTGTCAGCATCAGCCGGGAAAGGGCGGAACAGGCAAAGGGCTGTCAGGCAGAGAGATGGAATAAATTGGGAAACGCGCTTCATTTTCCGAGTGTTTTATCAGTTGAGGATGGTGACTGCTTCATGATGGTGAAGCTGTATTGCCATTCGTGTGGCGTGATGGTATATTCCGGATGCACTTGGGCACCCCATGTGTTGTCACCTCCGACTCCCATCTGGAGGTGATCCACGTTCAGCCACACCAAGTCCTGTTCCATGATGCTGCCTCCATGGATGTTTCGGGTCGTTGCCGGAACATAGTCAATAGCCTCCATGGGAAATTTCCAGGCACTGATGCTCAGCGGTTCGTCACCCTTGATGACGATGCCATAGCCGTCCGTATTGGTCAGGGAGACCCAGCTGACGTCGCATTTGTTGGCAGTCTCTTGGGCACGCGGGTACGGATGATACTGTTCCCACACGGTAGCTTCGTATTTTCCGATAAGCGCGCCGCTCTTTCTGTCGGCGTAATTTTCATGCGGACCGCGCCCTAACCATGCCATCCGGTCATATTGTCCGTGAAGAATCATGCGCATGCCCAAGCGGGGAATCTCCGGCAGCTTCTTGCTGCCCGGCTGGAATCTGAAGCTGACGTGGATGTCTCCTGTGCCGTTCACGGTATAGGTGGCAGTCAGTTTCGACAGCTGTTCCTTCATGTCAAGAGTTGCGGCAAGCACCACCTTGCTGCCTTGCTGTTCGGCTTTGAAGTCGGTCAGGACGGCATGCTCGGCCGCTTTCTTCCAGATGCCGCAACGGCTCAAGGTTCCGTTGGCCACGTCATTGTCAGTGAGCGGGCGCCAGAAGTTGGCCCGCAGGCCTTCCCGCAGCATTTCCCGGCCGTCATATTCGATACTCTTCATCTCTCCGTCCTTGATGGAGAAAGAAATCCGAAAGCCGTCGCCGCTGACGGTGTAGGAATCCTTTGTGCGCGCGAGTCGTGCTTTCTTCACGTTTTTCGCGTCAAAAGTCGCAGTCGCTGCCGTCACGGGAAGCTCATACTGATCAGCCGCCACCTCAAAACCTTTTGGCATCATTGCGGATCCGTTTCTGCATACTGCCCTCAGCGTGAGCCATGCTTTGTGGCACCGGGGGATCTTTTCGCCGAGTTTGTCGATCCTGACTGTGCATTGGGCATGCGGTGCAACGGATGGCAGTCTGATCGTATCGCACGCCACTTCTTCCCCATCCGCAAGGATGCTCCATTGCAGGTCGAAGTCGGAGAGATCACGGAAGTCGTATTCATTCTTTACTAAAATCTGGTCGGCTGCAAAAGGAACCGGCTCAAAATGAATGCTCTGATAAACGTGTTTCACTTCATAGTAATGCGGGTGTGGCTGACGGGCAGCGTCCACCAGTCCGTTGCAGCAGAAATTGGAGTCATTCTTCACGCCCGCGAAGCCCATGTCCCCGCCATAGGCCCAGATATGGCGGCCCATGCTGTCAGTCTTGGCGAAGGCCTGATCCACCCAGTCCCAGATGAAGCCTCCTTGCAGTTGGTCATGACGCCTGATCACTTTCCAGTAGTCATCGAGATTTCCTTCGCTGTTGCCCATGGCGTGGGCATACTCGCAGAGGATGAGCGGACGGGCGTCGCGCTGGTTGGCATGGCGTTCCAAAGCCCAGATGCGGGCATACATCGGGCAGTAAATGTCCGATTTGGCTTCATATCCCCCTCCTTCATATTGTACCGGACGTGTGGGGTCCATCTGCTTGGCCATGTTGTAATTTGCCTCAAACAGCTTGCCGTAACCAGACTCGTTGCCGAGCGACCAGACGATGATGCAGGTGCTGTTGCGATCGCGCAGCATCATGCGGCGCATCCTTTCGCGGAATGGGTTTCTCCATTCGTCTTGAGTGGCAAGGCTTCCGAACTTCGTATCCAATATGCCATGGCATTCGATATTGGCCTCGTCGATGACATAGAGGCCATACTTCGTGCAGAGATCGTACCATTCCGGGCGGTTGGGATAATGGCTGCAGCGCACGGCGTTGATATTGGCCTGCTTCATCAGCCGGATGTCCGTCAGCATGGATGCAATCGTAATGCTGCGCCCTGTGTATGGGTCGTGTTCATGACGGTTGACGCCCTTGATTTTCAAAGCAACGCCATTGATGAGCAGAAGTCCGTTCCGGATCTCCACATTGCGGAACCCAAACGAGTGGACAAATGATTCTAACTCCTTGTTCTTGTCATCCAATGTGGTCACCACAAGTTTGTATACACTTGGACTCTCGCTGCTCCAGGGCCTCACATTCGGGAAAAGACGGCTTAGGGAGAACAGACTGTCAGTGGATGACTTCATGCGATAGTGGTCTGCGGAAAGTATTTTTCCGTCAGGCGAAAGTATTTTCACCACGGCCGAAAAACCTTTTCTCGGTAGATGGAATGCGAGGTTGAGCGTAAGGTCACCGTCCTGACAGCCGTTCTTCAAGCCTGCTGTCAACCGGAAATCAGCCACACGCGTCTTCGGCCTTGCTTCCAAGAAGACGCTGCGTTCTATTCCACTGTATTTCCAATAGTCTTGGTCTTCTAAATAGGAACCATCACTGAATCGGAATACTTTCACCACAACGCGGTTGCCGCCCTTATGCAGGTAAGGTGTGATATTGTAGCGGGACGGCAGGCGACTGTCCTCTCCGTAGCCGGCGAAATGCCCGTTGATCCAGCAGGCATAGGCCGATTCCACTCCCTCAAAGTTGATGAAGATGTCCTGACGGACCCAATCGTCGGGAACGGAGAACTCTCGGGCATATATTCCCACGGGATTATAGTCCTGCGGAACGAAAGGCGGATTGGGGGCGAAAGGATAGGCCACGTCAGTGTAGATGGGAACGTCGAATCCCTGTAGTTCCCAGCTGCCCGGCACGCGGATATCCTTCCATTCGGCCAAGTCATAGTGCTCCTGAAAAAAGTCGCGAGGAACAGAGGCATTGTTTTTGGAATACAGGAACTTCCAAGTGCCGTCAAGGCAGATGCGGCGTTCCGCTTTCGGATCGCAACTGAGCCGGGCCGCATCGTCAAGCCCGAAGCGGTCCAGGGCAGTCTTCTCATTTCTGTAAGGAATGAAGTGCGCTGCCATAGGCTCCCGTTGAATGCCGCACACTTCCGGGTTCTGCCATGGCTCGATGGCGGCGGACAGGGGTAAGGATAAAACTGATAAAAGTAGAGAATGCAAAATACGGTTCATGTTTAAAGCTCACAAAAGAAAGTTACCAGGAAGGGGACGCTGAAGTCCATGCAAAAACCATGGAATATGGAAACTGTCACAAATTCTTTCCCGCTGTAGCGGGTGATGATGGGGAGCGTGGTGTCCATGGATGTGGCACCGCCTACGGAGATGGGGGCCAACGGTCCGAACCATTTCGCCAGCAGCGGGGCGGCAAGCAGGGTCAGGAGCTCACGGATGATGTTGGACAGCAAGGCTACGGTGCCCAATGCCGCCCCCCGGTATTCGGTGATGAAAATGCTGGAGAGCGAGTAGTATCCGAAGCCCGAGCCGATGGACAGGCAATCGGTCAAAGTCCGGTGAGGGAGCAGCAGGCTTGCGGCCGCGCATCCGGCGAGCGTTCCTGCCATGGTGAACAGCGGCAGCAGAAGCAGTCGCGGGTTGATGCACCGCAGGCTGTCCAGGACCTTGGAGTCGCATCCTATGCTGATGCCTACGCAGAAGATGAGGGCGCATAAGGCTGCGAAGCTGACGGTGCTGTCAGCAATTTCGGATGGTACTATATGGAACAGGCCACAGAGAACGCCGAGGATGAAGAAGCCGATGATGACAAGACTGCCTTTCATGATTTATTTTCTTATTCTGTGCCACAGCCATGCAGCCAGCAGGGCGCTGCCTGCCGAGCCAGCCAGAGAGAGCAGCAGGGCTTCGGTGCCGAGTCCACTCAGTGAACCGATGATATGTCGGTCGCTCCCCACTTCCACACCGAGCAGGAAGAGAAGCACCCAGATCAGGACCGTTATCAGAAGCGGAATGAACTTCAGCTCATGTTTTCTGAGAAGGCGGCCCGCCAAGATGCCCGCCAGCATAATAGCGACAATTTTCAGCATGCAGGATGTTTAATAGCCGGATCCGCTCCGGGAAGCGGATCCGCTCGTGATGTTATTTGTTTTTGAGGGCTCCATTGGAGTTCAACTCCGTTTGCGGAATCGGATAGAAGGACTTGTCTTCCGTGTAGCCAGAGCGTCCGACTGCCGAAAGGACTTGTGCTGTCTTGCCCCAGCGGCGGAGGTCATACCAGCGGAAATTCTCCAGCGGAAACTCGATCTCCCGTTCGTGTTCGATCTGCTTCTGGACGTCAGTGGCCGATGTGCCTGTCATCGGCGGCATGTCGCCATGCACGCGCCTCACTTCGTTGATGAGCGGAATGGCCTGTGTGGTCTGCCCTAAGCCATTGAGTGCCTCGGCCTTCATCAGCATCACGTTGGCGTAGCGCATCAGCGGTATGTTGATTGCCGTGGAACTTAGGGAAAGCTCTTCGAACGTGGCTGGCATGAATTTGCGGAAGGCGGGACGGTTATAGGGCCCGTCATCGTTTTGGAACACGTCATCGTAATTCTGTCCGTACACTTTTCCCGTGCCGTCGTTGAAATAGTCGCACTGGAAGAATACGGTGGCATAAAGACGTGAATCGTAATCCTTTTTCATTGAAATCTTTCCCTCTTTCATGAACTCTGCCATCAGCGACTTTGACGGCAGGATCTCGTCCCAGCCCATCAGTTCGGAGCATCCGATCCAGCGGTGTGCCTGCGTGCGGTACAACGCGCCGTTGGCATCATTGAACGAGAACTGTAATTCAAAGATGGACTCTTTGGAATTTTTATGTCCTCCGTTGAACAGCGCATAGAAATCCGGCGACAATTCATATCCTTTGACGCCGTCAAAGGCATCATTCGCGGCTTGAAGATACGTGCTCTTCTTGTCCGGTTCTTCATAGGCGCGCGTCAGATAAGCCCATCCCATATAGGCGTAGGCTGCCCCTGACGTGGCGCGTCCGGCATTGTCGGCGTCCCATTCCTGGGGTAATCCCTCAGCGGCTTCCTTGAAATCCTTGATGATAAAGTCCCATGCTTCGGGCCGGGGCGATACTTCCTTGTCCAGTGCAGAGGCTTCTCCGGACGTGATATAATGGTCGCGGACGATGATCCGTTCCCAGTTGAGCAGCAGGATCATGTCATAGTATCCGCGTAGGAAATGCGCTTCGGCCTGCAGACGCTTTTTGTCGCTCCCGCTGAGCTGGCTCTCGGTCATGGCTTCGGTCTTGTCAAGAATCTGGTTGCAGAAGCTCACGCCCGTGTAGTAATGTCTCCACAGATTAGTGAACTGGGAGTTTCCGTTTGTATAAGTAAAGTTGTAGAGGTCCACCCAGTCAGAATAGTTCATGGCGTCATTGCCCATGATGACGTCGTCTCCACGATAGCCCAGTACCGGCCAGTTGACTTCCGAGAAAGTCCACATGTCACTGGTGTAGTCCATGAGGTACATCTGGGAGTAAGCCGAGGCCAGTGCGCTTTCCACGTCGGCTGCGTCGCGCCAGAATGATTGTGAGGTCAGCTCGTCGGGCGAGGCCTGTGTCAGATAGTCGTCGCAGGAGTTCAGGCCCATTGTCAGAGCCAAGGCGAAGATGCAAAATATCTTTTTTTCCATGATGGTTGCGTTTTTTTTAGGTTGGCTTGTAAGGGTTAAAACGTGAGTTGGGCACCCACTGTGACGGAGCGCGTGAACGGAAAGATCAGGTTGTCGATGCCGGTATTGAGCACGCCGCGTGAGAATTCGGGGTCGATGCCGTCATATCCGGTGATCGTGAAGAGGTTTTCCGCGCTGAGATAGAAGCGGATCTTTTCCATTTGGATCTTGGTGCTCAACGGTCGGGGAAGCGTGTAGCCGATCTGCAGTTGGCGCATCCGCAGGAAGTCCCCGTTCTCTAAGAAGCGGGTGGATTCCCTTGTGTTGTTGTTGGGATCTTGGTAGACGGCGCGCGGAACGGCGGTACCGGTGTGCGTCGGCGTCCAGGCGTCGAGCGTGGACTTCAGGAAATTGGAGCCGCTGCTCATGCCTTCGTAGAAATATTTGTTGCCGTTGTAGAGCTTGAAGTTGAAAGCACTGCTGAGCGTGAATGCGAGATCGAGCCCCTTCCATGCGCAACTGAAGTTGAGATTGGCTTCCAATTTCGGGATGCCTGATCCCGAATAGACCTTGTCCTCTTCGTCAATCGTCCCGTCTCCGTTGACGTCAACGAACCGCAAATCACCCGGTTGTGCATTTGGCTGGAGCATTTCGCCGCTCTTGTTGACGTGGTTCTTGACCTCATCTATGCTTTGAAAGAGTCCGTCAGCCTGATAGAGGTAGAAGGCGCCTATAGGTTTGCCTACGCGGGTCTGTGTGGGGAAGTGTTCTGATCCATACTTCAGGCCTTCCCCATAGAGTACTTGCTTCTGGTCGGACAATTCCTTAACTTTGTTGTTTACGGTGCTGAGGTTGACACCTGCGTTGTATTCGAATTCGCGGATCTTCTGGTTCCAGTTGATTTCCATTTCTATGCCGGTGTTCCGGATCTTTCCTACGTTCAGGATCGGACTGGAGAGACCTACTGACGGAGCCAGTTCCTTATAGATTAGCAGATCGGATGTTGCATTGTAATAATAATTGAGTGTTCCGGTGAGCTTATTGTCGAAAAATCCGAAGTCGAGGCCAATGTTCTTTGTGTCAGTTGTCTCCCATTTCAAGTCGCGGTTTTCGAGTCCGCGCGCAATGCTGCCGCTCCATGCCGAAGCACCGGTTCCGCGCACATAGCCTTGATACATATTGTTCTGCGTGGACACGAGCGCAAGGAACGAATAGTAGCCCAGTGCGTTCTCATTGCCGAGCCGGCCCCAGCTGGCGCGTATCTTCAGGTTGCTGACGGTGGTGTCCTTTGGGAAGAAAGGCTCTTCCGAGAGGCGCCATCCGAGTGCCACTGAGGGGAAGGTACCCCAACGGCGGTCAGCACCGAACTTGGAGCTGCCGTCGCGGCGAATGGTGAATTGCACGAGGTAGCGGTCGGCATAGTTATAGTTCAGACGGCCGAAGAAAGAGGCACGGTTGTATTTCCAGTAGGAGCCATCGCCCCCGAACGTTCCGCCGGCACCGGCATTGATGGTTGTGAAATCGTGGGAAAGGAATCCTGCGGGGGTCTCGTTTTGGACGAGTTTGCCGTTTTCCACTTTGTAGACGATGGTCTTTCCCACCACGGAAACACTCGACCAGTCGTACTTCTGCGCGTCGATGGAACTTCCTATCATGGCGTTGACGGAGTGTCGGCCGAATTTATAGTCGCAGTTGACGATATTGTCGAACACCTGTTCTTCCCAGTAAGTGCTGCCTGCGGAGTTGGTGGGATAAAGGTTGGGCACCTTCATGTCGGCCAGATAGTCGGGCGCATGGTATTTTGTGCGGCCGTGCACGCCCCGGTAGGAATAGCTTGTCTTGTAAGTGAGCCATGGCGTTATGTGGAAGGTAAGGGCTGCATTTCCGTTGATGTCATACCCTTTGGACGAGGATTGCTTATAGTGAATGTCGGCCATGACGTTCCGGTTGTTGGGCAGTCCGTCGAAGTTGGTCAGTCCGAATCCGTATTTTTCCTTTTCATTATAGATCGGGACGAGCGGCGAGATCATGTACATCTCCTTCTGGGAGTATTGTGGCTGGTGGCTCAGCGTATAGCGGAAGTTCAGGTTCGCGTCAAGGTCCATGAAGGCTTTTGCGGAATGCAGTTTCATCCGGACATTGTCCTGGCGGAAGTCATTGCCGAGGAAGATGCCTCGGTCGAAAGCATGATTGTAGGAGACGGAATAGAGGTTCTTGTCCGTTCCGCCACGCATGCTGATCATATAGTTCTGCGACAGTCCGTGCCGTTCTACGGCATCCTGCCAGTCGGTGTCCACTCCGGTCTCGTGAGTGATATAGGGTGGGAGGGTGACGGCGTTGTCCGGATACTGCGCGTTGTAGTTGTCATACATCTGCTTGTGCACTTGCTTGTATTCGGCCGCATTGAGCGTCTCTATCTTTTTGGCGATCTGCGTGAAGCTCACGTAAGTGGAGAAATCGATTTTCATATCCCCTTTCTGGCCGTTCTTTGTCGTCACGATGACTACGCCGTTGGCTGCGACTGATCCATAGATGGCCGCGGCTGCGCCGTCCTTGAGGATTTCCATCGACTGGATGTCCTGTGGGTTGACATTGTCAATGTCTCCGGGGAATCCGTCAATGACGTAGAGCGGTTCGTTGCTGCCGAAAGTCTTGATGCCTCGGATCTTCACGCTGAAGCCTGCGCCGGCGTTGCCTCCGCTCTTGAGAATGCTCACACCGGCCACTTTTCCCTGCAGGGCTTCGGCCGGATTCGTGGTGGTGCGCTTGGCCAGGTCGTTCACGTCGATCGAGCTGACGGCTCCCGTCAGGTCGCTTTTCTTCATGGTGCCGTATCCGACGACCACTATTTCGTCAAGTGATTTGGTGTCCTCGTCAATGGATATCCTGATGTTGTCGGATGCCTTCACCTCTTTGTCCTTGAATCCCACATAACTGATGAGCAGCGTGCTGCCAATGGGGGCTTCGATGGAGAATCTTCCGTCAATGTCGGTCACCGACTTTGCCTTCGTGTCTTTGGCGAGCACCGATGCCCCGATGACCGGTTCTCCCTTCGCGTCGACCACGCGTCCCGTCAGTTGACGGCCGTTCCCTTTGGCGCTTTGCTGCGGCTGCCGCGCCTTATAGGAAATGACAATGGACTTCGGAGAGACGATGTTGTAAGTCAGGTTGCGGTCGGCCAGCACGTGGTCCAGCACGTCGCTGACAGCTGCGTTGCGTTTCTGCACGGTGATGTTGGGCTCGTTGTCGACAACGCCCGATTGGTAAGAAAAACGATAAGTGGTCTGTTGCTCGATCAGGTTGAACACTTTTCGCAGCGTGGCATTCTTCACTGAGATGTTCACATTCCCGTTTTGGGCATGCAGCGGCAATCCCAGCAACAGGACGAAGAGCATGAAGATGCTTGGTCTTAGGTACGTGTGTTGTTTCATCAGGTTTAAAATTTTAGTAATACGACTAAGGTTCTTTACACCTATACGACAAGTGTGATCGGGAAAAGTACCGGCCGCAGGCCAACTTTTTGCCTTTGTCAGTCTTCGCGGATGAAACCTGCTTTTCGGACATCTGTCCGGTGTGCAGGAGCAAGATGAGAATCAAGTTGCAGACTGAAGATTTTCGGGGAATTTCCATAGCTGTTTTCCGGTCCGCGCGGAGCTATCGTTTGGGCGGCCCGGAGGATAGCTTTACGCCGCGCGGAGCTATCGTTTGGACAGCCCGGAGGATAGCTTTGCGGAAGGCGGAAGGTGACTTTCTTTCAACGGCTTGATAATCAGGGAGAAAGGATCGCGTGTCTCCGTTCCTTCCTAAAGCGAGTTCGGGATCGGTTGCATGTGTTCCTGTGGATCGGTGTGGATGCCGTTTGCCGAGGCTTCTCCTTCCGGATGCGGCTGGCGTGTCGCCACGGCTGCCGGAGCGGGTGGATGGGATGTGGGCAAGACGCAGGCTTTCCTCTCCGGTCACTTGAACGACAGGACCACCCTTCGTCCGCTCTTCTGGCAGCGGAGCGCGTAGGAGAGACGGAGAATCTTGAGACACTCGTCGAGGTTGTCGGTGGGCAGGACGCCCGTGAAACGCGAGGGAGCGGTCCGGGGCTTGCGCATGATCACGTCAATTCCGTATTCCGCCTCGATGCGCTCGATCACGGCGTCGAAGGGCTCGTCGTTGAATCTCATTTCGCGATGTGTCCATGATTTGACGTTTTTGAAATCCACATTCCGGATGATGAGGAAGCGTCCGGACGCAAAATTGAACTGGGCTTTCTCGCCCGGTTTCAAAATGGCTTCCTCGGAAGAGTTGGTGGTCGACAGCTTGACGCTGCCTTCTTCCAAAGCCACTTCTGCAAATGCCGACTGCCTGCGGGCTGCGATGTTGAAGCGGGTGCCGAGCACCGTAACCTTCAGATTGTTGATCTTGACCGTGAAGGGGCTGCCTGCACAGTGGGCTACCTCAAACCATCCTTCGCCGCTGAACGTGACATCGCGCTTCCGGCCGTTGAATGTCGCGAGATGATAGCTGAGGCGGCTGTCGTGGCTGAGTGTCACATGGGTGCCGTCGGGGAGCACCGCCTCTGCGGTGGACGAGGTGGGCGCTGAGAACGCAATCTCCCCCTTGGGGATGTTTCCGACGGCCGTATAATAATGCCAGGCGGCGAATGCCAGGATGGGTAGCAGCATGACGGCCGCGTAGCGGATGGCTTTCCGGAACAGGAAGATCATGCGAGGGCGCCGCTCCTCGCCTTTCGCCTCGCCGTCTCGCGGCATCTGCTGCCCGAAGGCATCGATAGCGGCATCGATACGTCGTTTCACCGCTGTTTCCCTTTCGCGTACGTCAGGCGGCAACACGCATGTTACCTTTTCTCCTTCCGTCTCCATTTCTCTTCCGAGCGTTTCATCCGGCTCTTCGGCGAGCATCTTTCTGAAGCGTTCCAATTCCTCCTGTGTCAGGTCGTCATTGATATATTTTCTATGCAGTTCTTTGTCCATGTGGTTGATTAGTTGTGTGTGACTGTTTGTCATTTGCTCATAAAGAAGACAGCATTTGGATGAAATTGTACCAGACACAGATGTTAATTAGCATGAAAGCAGCGCAAAAAGCAGGAGCGGAATTTTGCCTTCCAACTTTTTGCGCAGCGTTTTCAGCCCCAATGACAGTTGATTCTTGACCGTCTGCTCGCTCCGTCCGAGTTTCTCTGCGATCTCCCCGTTCTTCATCCCTTCTATGCGGGAGAGCCTGATGATGCACCGCTGGCTTTCCGGAAGGGAGTCTATAGCAGCCCGGACCGTTTGCAGGAACTCGTCATATTCCATCATCCTGTCGCCGCTTCTGTCATAGGTCAAGACGTTGCGATAGTTCAGATAGTCCTCGTAGCTGACCGAGTTGGCCGTGCGCCTGAACTCGTTGATCAGCCGGTGTCGGGCCATGACCAAGAGCAGATGTTTCAGTTTGTCGCTTTCTCTGATTTTTTCCCGATTCAGCCAAAGCTGTATGAATGTTTCCTGAATGATCTCCTCGGCGGCTTCTGCGCGCTTGGTGTACTTCAGGCAGTAGGCATACAGCTGTTCGAAATAAAGATGATAAAGTTGATCGAAAGCTTTTCGGGAGCCTTCTTTCAACTGTTCTGTCAATTCCGCTTCATTCATTGCCTGCTGTTTTCAGTGCCTCCATTCTGTCGGCCGGATCATTCGTCAGTTCGTGACAATCCGCTCTTGCCAACTCCGCAAGATGAGTGCCTGATGCGTAAAAAAGCATGTCCAGGATTGTCGGACATGCGGTTCTCTTAGGGCTCGGCGGTCCTAATCCTCGGTGAAGTGGCCGTGGCCGTCGATCAGTCCGCGGCGTCGGCCGATGCGGGCCTCGAAATATGGGTATTCGTCGCGAAGCCAGATGTCGTCGTAGATGAAGTCGGCGAAAACCGTGTCTTTGCGGTCCGGGAGCACCAGTCCCATCTTCTTGTCCTTCTGGGCGATGATGGGCATCATCGCGAGATCATCCACATAGGTGTAGACCGTGCGCAGGAAGTCGTACTGAGCAGTGAGGAGCACGTCGCCGTTGTGGTCTTTGATGCCGAATTTTCCATTTTCTTCAAACACCTCATGGTAGCGGACATACTTGTCCTTGATGCGGTTGAGATAGTAGACCATGCGCCTCTTGTCATTGACAAGCGTCAGGAGGTAGTTGAAGGTGTCACAATAGTTGGCCATGGCCCTTGCGAGCACGATCTTGAAATCAAGTCCGTCGAGTGCCTTCCGGTTGAAGTCGATGTAGCGTGCGATGGCCTCTTCGCGTTGTGGAATGGTGAGTCCCTTGAGCTTTTCTTCAAATTTGAACATGATCTCGATGGATCCTGACATGCCCTTGATATAGCGATGGATCTGCCGTCCCATCTCATCGCAGACAAATTTGTCTATCTGCCGCTGTTCGATCGGGTCAATGTATTTCTCCTCAAAATTGTCGATTGTGATCTTGTCCATGGTAAGCATGATGGTTAGTGAACCTGTATGCAAAGATACGATAAATTTTCTAAACGATGCAAAAATGTGCGGGAATTTATCCGCAGGGGCATTTTCGCCGACGCGGATGAGGCCGACAGCTTAGCCTTATGAGTACGCTGTTCGCGACCGAGCGGCGGAGAGGCACGTCCGAGCTGTCAATATGGTGGCGGATCGGGCAACGGAAAGGCAGACGGAAGGCCGTTTGCTCTCAAAAAATGTTAAATATAAGCCTTGTGCTTGTCTATGTGTCTACAAACCGGGATCCTTGTTGTCGATTCATAAACACAGGAACATGGAGACAGACGATCATCATTCTATAAAGACTTATATGGATTTCCTTCTGTTGAAGGATCACCGGTTCATTCTCTGGCGGCTGCTCCGGACGGAGGAGTTGGATACCTATTGGGCAACTTTCATAGCTGCTCGTCCTGAGCTAAGGGATGAGTTTGAGCGTGCTGTCGCCGTCTGTGACAGTCTGCGGATCAATGAGCGGCATGATCCGGACACGGAAGCCCTCTTCCAAAGAATACAGCGAACGATCGGCGAAAGGCAGCGTAAACGGGCGAGAATTGTCAGTTTGCGACGGCTCGCAGGGGCTGCCGCCCTGATCCTCTTGCTGCTGATACCAACCCTCTATCGGGGATTTTACCGGTCGCAACAGGCCGGGAAGACGCAGGATGCGATCGTGGGGCAGATTATGGACAGCCGGCAGATCGAGCTGATCTTAGGTGACCGGCGCGTCGTGCTGCACGACTCGGCTGAGCTGAAAGTACAGAACGGCAAAGTGGTCTGTGACGTTTCACAAGACATGGACTTGTCTGCGGCAGAAGGACAGCTATGCAAGATCGTCGTCCCGGCAGGCAAGCATTCGTTCCTGACGTTGCCTGACAGGAGCAGGGTATGGATCAATTCAGGGACCGAAGTGGAGTTTCCGGCAGCGTTCAGCCGCAAGTCGCGGGAGATCCGTGTGCGGGGAGAGATATTCATAGACGTGGCCAAACGGCCGAAGCATCCGTTCATAGTCCATACGGACCAGATGGATGTCACGGTCAGCGGCACGAGCTTCAACGTCTCGGCCTATGCCTCCGAAGCCCGTCCGTCGGTCGTGTTGGTGGAGGGCAAGGTGGATGTCGCCACGCGGCAGAACAGACACATGACGCTGAGGCCGAGCGAACAGGTGGTCCTCTCGCATGGGAATCTCTCTAAAAAGAGGGTTGACGTTTCCTACTACATCAGTTGGAAGAACGGTTATTTTGCCTTCAACAACACGCCCGTTAACGAGGTTTTGGAGAAGGTGGGACGGTATTATAACATCCGGTTTGCGAAAAGCGATGCCGGCATGGCAGACAAGAAGATCTCCGGCAAGCTGTTTCTCGCAGACAATGTAGATGATGTGCTCACTGCAATTTCGCTCATCACGTCTACGGAATATCATCGGGAAAACAATACGGTCAGATTGATGATAAAGGAAAGGAGATAACACTTGTTAATCGAAAAACGTAGCCTGCTGGCAGCAAATGCCGGTATCGGCTTTGAGCCGGACATGAAAAGAACCTGACAGACTATCAACACCATAAAAATCATACAATCTTAAATCAAAATCAAATGTGTTTCATGCAATCTTATTATCATGACAGAGGCATATCCGGATATGGACGAAAGATCCGGGTGATGGCTTTATCCGTCATGCTGCTTTTTGTGAGTCTGCCGGAGACCCCGGCAGCGGCACTGCGAGCGCAGAACCTTAACATCACGCTGAATGTGGTCAACTCGACCGTGAAAAAGGTGATGGATCAGATTGAGAAATCTGAAGGATACGTCTTTATTTATAACGAGAACATCCGCCAAGAACTGTCAAGGCGGGTCACGATTCGGGCAAGTCGTCAGCCTGTTGACCGGGTGTTGGGACAGTTGCTGGACGGTTCCAACCTTAGGTATAAGCGTGCCGGGCGTCAGATCACGCTGTACAGGAAAGACGAAAAGGCACCGGGTGCAGGTGCCGCCAGAGCGGTCAGTGAGTCATTGGCGCTGCAGCAGCACGGCGGGCATGTTGTCAAAGGGCGCGTCGTGGACAACACCAATGAGCCGGTCATCGGCGCAACGGTGAGCATCAAAGGGAAGAGTACGGGTGCCGTCACAGATCTCAACGGTGAGTATACGCTGTCAGGGGTCGCCGATGCTGATGTGATCAGATATTCCTATATCGGCATGAAACCACAGGAGGTCGCCGTCAAGGGAAAACGAACCATCAATGTCACGATGATCCCGGAGGTCACGGGACTGAACGATGTGGTCGTTGTCGGTTACGGAACGATGAAGAAGCGCGACGTCACCGGGGCTATCGCGTCAATAGGCAGCAAGGAGATCGAAAACAAGATGGCCACCAATGTGTTTGATGCCTTGCAGGGCAGCACCGCCGGCGTGCATATCGTTTCTGGCTCGGGACAGCCCGGTGAGTCATCGTCCATCAAGGTCAGGGGAACATCGACCTTCTCTTCAGAGGGTGTGTCACCATTATATATTGTAGACGGAGCGCCGTTGGAGAACATCGATGACATCAATCCGAGCGACATTGTATCCGTTGAGGTGCTGAAAGATGCGGCATCCGCAGCCATCTACGGATCAAGGTCGGCGAATGGTGTCATCATTATCACGACCCGTAGCGGCAAGGAAGGGAAGGCTGATCTGAACGTGAAGTACTACCATTCATGGGGAAGGCTTTCTCATAAGGTGCCCCAGGCAAACCGCGCAGACCGTCTCTACTATGACCGGATCCGCCGTGACTACTTCCTAACCTATGGTGGCGGTAATCCCGATGAGAGCATCGACATCCTGAATGATCCCTACAACTACTTCTTCAATACCGACAATGACTACATCGACATGATGACCAAGACCGGCCGAAAGGATGAAGTGGACATCAGTGTCGGTGGCGGAAACAAGAATCTGAAGTACTTTATCAATACAGGATATTATAGCGAACGGGGAATCATAGAGAACACGGGGTATCGGCGCCTGACCACACGTGTCAATTCAGACTATAGTCCCGTGAAGTGGCTTTCAATGGGCAGCCGTGTGTCATTGACCTATTCGAAGAAGAGTGGTGTCAACGAAGGGCAGTTGCTGAGCTCCGTCCTGAGCCGCCGCCCGTATTTCAGCACTTATTATTCGGATGGCTCACTCGTCGGCGTGTTCAATGGGCAGAAAAACCCGATCGCATTGATCGATTACACGACCGATTATACCAATTCGTATAAAGCCAACTTCTATCAGTTCTTCAATTTCAAGTTCAGCAAGCATCTCTCATTGAGATCCAACATCAATGCCAACTTCTACTTGGACAAAAGGAAAAAACTCGAGCCAAGCATCATCACCGATGAATGGCAGAAAACAAACAGAGGATATTCGTACAACTATCTCAACTGGAACTGGCTGAATGAGAATTACATGACCTATACGCAGGCATGGGGGCGGCACAGCTTCAGTGCGATGGCCGGACTCAGCTTCCAGAAATGGTACTATGAGAATGAGAACCTGCTGGGCCTGAATTCTTCGACCGACTATATCCATACGTTGAATGCCTTCTCCGCCAACTTAGACTTGTCGAATACAGGAACATTGGAAAGCAGGCACACCCTGATGTCATTGTTCGCAAGAATCACCTATGACTATAAGAAGCGGTATCTGATGACCTTGAACCTCAGACGCGACGGTTCGTCGAGATTTGCGAAGGACAGCCGTTGGGGAAGTTTCCCGTCGGCATCGCTGGGCTGGCGGTTCTCCGATGAGGCTTTCATGCGTAAAATGCACAATGTCCTGACAGACGGAAAGATCAGGCTGTCCTACGGTATTACGGGTAACCAGTCGATCGGAAACTATGATTATGTATATGCCTATTCGCCAAGCACGATCTACGACGGTGTGGGAGGCGTCACACCTTCACGCATTGGGACCCGTAATCTGAAGTGGGAAGAGACCCACCAATTTGATGTCGGTATAGACCTGAACTTCCTGAACAGCCGCCTTGTCATTACGGCCGACTATTATAATAAGTACACGAAGGGTTTGCTCGCCAATTACCAGCTGCCCAAGGAGACGGGCTATGACTATATGAAGATGAATGTCGGGGAGATCAGCAACCGAGGATTTGAAGTGACCGTAACGGGTGACATCATCCGGAACAACAATCTGACGTGGAATGCGGCCTTCAACATCTCACGGAATACAAACCGCATAGAGAAACTCTCGGACGGCAAGTCGTACATGGAAGGCGATATCTGGTGGATGCAGGAAGGAGGCCGCATAGGAGATTTCTATGGGTTCAAGTGCTTGGGCGTCTTCCCCTATGACGAGTCGAACGCATTCTCTGCGGATTGGCAGCAGCTGACGCCGGTCTTCGAAAATGGCGTGTTCCAGTATCAGTATCTGCTCAATGGCAAGGTGTATGACGGAAAGATCAACCGCAAAACATTGCCCAACGGAAAACCTTTCCGTGGCGGCGACTATAATTGGGAGGAACCTTTAGCGTCGCGGGACGGCGTCATCGATGACAATGACCGTATGGTCATCGGCAACGCCATGCCTGACGTGACGGGCGGATTCAATACCACCGTCAAATGGAAGAACCTGAGCCTGTATTTGGGATTCTATTATTCGCTTGGCGGGAAGATCTACAATGCCGCCGAGCATAATAGGAATATGTTCAAGTATATGGGAACGACGCCTTCACCTTATGTGATTTATGATCTTTGGACCAAGCCCGGTGATGTGACGGCCTATCCCCGTCCCTACAACGATGAGTTCAACAATGCCCGGTTGGCTAATTCATTCTATTTGGAGAATGCTTCCTTTATCCGGCTGCAAAACGTGAGATTGGCTTGTGACCTTCCATCGCTATGGACCAAGCGCATCCACATGGACAAGGTGAATGTATACTTCTTTACGAACAACTTGTTGACCTTCACTGACTATTCGGGATTTGATCCGGAATTTTCATCCAATAATCCGCTGCAGATCGGAAAGGACACCTATCGCTATCCGAGACGAAGGGAATTCGGTCTGGGTCTGACTGCTAATTTTTAGATTGAACGACTATGAACAGAACAATGAAATATTTCAAGGTAATGATATTGGCCCTTTTCCTCTGCGGTTGCAATGACTTCTTGGAGGAAAAGCCCATCAGTGAAATTCCGGCAGAGAATATGTGGCAGACAGCCCGTGATGCGAAAGCCGGAGTGAACGAGATCTATGGACTGTTGCGTAAGGCCCTGAGGGAGAACTACTTCTATTGGGGAGAGTTCCGGTCTGATAATGTCTCGCCCGGTGCGCCGGTCATGGCGGACCAGGCACGTGTCATCAACAACCTGATGTCGACAGATGAGAAATGCTCCAAATGGACAGATCTCTACAAGATGATCAATCAGGCGAATCTTGCGATCAAGCATATACCGGGAATAGACATGCCTAACGTGGCAGACAGAAATGATTACTTAGGCCAGGCCTATGCACTCCGGGCGCTTGGATATTTCTATGCCATCAGAGTCTGGGGAGACGTTCCTTTGTTCGTCGAGCCTGTAGAGACATGGTCGGAAGATATCTATAAAAGTCGGACAGATAAAAACACAATCATCGAAACCGTCATTATTCCTGACTTGAAACGGGCCGAGAAACTCATGAACAGGACTGGTAACTTCGAGCGGAAGCGTATTTCCATCTGCGGCGTCTGGTCCATCCTGGCAGATGTGTATATGTGGATCGGAGATTATAACAATGCAGATCAAACGATCGACAAGATCAAGACGGTGACCTATAACAATGCGCCGTTTGTCGCGCTCGCGCCTTCCATTCAGGCTTGGCATTCCATGTTCACCGAGGAACTGAACAACAAGCCGTCGGATGACACGCCGAACAACGATGAGTATACAACAAAGGAGTTGATCTTCGTCATCCATTTCAACATGGATGAAGTCGGAACGAATGGCTATAGTTATATGTATCAGTGGTTCTCTGGATCCGGTAATCGTGCGGCCGTGCTGTCTGACCGTTTCATGAACCTATTCAATGACGACGACATGAAGGGCGACTTGCGGAAAGACATGATCGCTAAATATTACCAGAATGGCTACGAACTGAGGAAATACATGGCGGGGGACATCAGCAATTCATTGAATAAGACCTGTGAAGTTGCCTATCCCGTTTACCGCTATTCAGACATATTGCTCCTTCAGGCTGAAGCGAAGGCGCATCTTGGAAAATGGGATGAAGCGCTTGACATCGTCAAGAAGATAAGAGATCGTGCCGGACTGATCACGCCGACTGCCAATGATTTCAGTTCGGAAACTGATCTTGTGAAGTTCATCTTGCGTGAACGCCAGATAGAATTGGTCGGTGAAGGACGGCGCTGGTTTGACCTGCTCCGGACCGGAATGTGGAAAGAAGTCATGGGACCCATCAATGGCATGACCCAGGAAGGAAACGAATTGTTCCCCATCCACTATTCCCATCTTATTGAAAATCCAAAACTTACACAGAATTCATATTATGGAAATCATTAATAATCGACATCTTTTGAAAACGAGAAAATATGCTCTGCTCCTCGGTGGACTGATCTTGACACTCCTGTCCGCCTGTGGATTGGATCTGCAGACCGACTATGATTACAAGCCTTCTGTTGATGATCCGCATGTGAACATGACGGTATGGGACTACATGTCCACCCATCAGGCTGATTTTTCTACATTCCAACAGGCTGTTGAATATGTAGGTCTTGAAGACTATTATCAGCAAATGAAAAGCAAATACACATACCTCCTTCTGAACAACACAGCCATGAAGGCTTATATGGACGATGTTTTCCCCGGCGCGGAAAGCATCTCTGACTGTGATTCCGAAACCGTGCGGAAAATGATCCTCTATCATATCATTGATGGAGAATACAGTTCTTACGGCCAGTTGGATGTCGAACCAAGGTATGTCCTGACAATGCTTCCCGGAGAAGAAGGGCTGATGACGATGTCGGTATGGAAGAATCCGTGGCAGGCGGCTGTAGGCAAGGTGTTGGTAAATCAGACTGGCAGCAATGCCAATTCGCCTCAGCGCAACGCGAAGACCAGTAACATCCTGGCTACGAACGGCGTCGTACATATATTTGAAAATTATTGTTATTACCGAAAGTGAATTGCTCTATGAAAGCCAAGTTAATATTGTGCACGCTCCTGATGATGCTTCTGGCATCCTGCCATGATGATCATATTGATCCCAACACAGCTTTACCAACCATCCAGTTCCCACTGACACAACTGAATATAGACCTTAACAAGGTAGATAACCTGCCGGTTATTGCCATCATTAAATCGGAAGCAGGCCTTAAGAAAGTAGATTTGAAAATTGAAACAGAGGCTGGTGTCATCCATTATAAAACGATCACGGAGTTCTATAATGTGCACAACTACAGTCTTGCTGAGACTCCTGAATATCAGGACAGCTACAAGTCTGTGACCGTTGAGGCTACTGACCTTCTGGATCGTAGTGTCTCCGCACTCCTGCCTTTGCAGGTAACGGGCATCATAGCCAGACCTGTGATAGACTTTGATCCCGACTCCATCGTCTATGATGAGCGTGAAGACAATCCCCAGATACCTCATACGAAGTTCACGGTGACCTCTGAAGCCGGGTTGAAATCAGTTGAAATGTACCTTGTCTCCAAAGATGGGCAGGAACTGAAAGGCCGGGCCGAACTGTCGGGAGAAAAGGATTATCAGTTTGATGAATTCATTCCGTATACCGAGAATGATAAAGGTTTCAAAGTCAAAGCGGAAGACAAATACGGGAATACGACAATTTCGACACTTCCGGTTATCTACAAGACGCTTGCTCCTCCGGTGCTGACTTTAACCCAGGAACCGATCAGCGGATTGTCAGGAGAAGCCGTTACGGTGCCCGTAAGCATCAGCTCCGAAAGGGGCGTGTCGACTGTCGATATCTATCTTGTTGAAGACGGGAAAGAGAAATTGGCCAAGCATCTGGTGATGGGGCATGAAAACACATTGAAGATTACGCCGTCTGTCGTTCTGACTGCCGCGGCCTCGAAACTCAAAATCGTCGTTTCGGATGGCCGAAAGGAGACGGTCGGATATGTCAAAGTCTATGTTGACATGAAGGTTGCCACGCTCTACGTGGGTAGCCAGCCTATTGCCAACACAGCCCATAAGAATTATCCGGGTGCTTTTGGTATGGCCTCTTTGAAAGACATGAAGACCTACTCGGTCGACTATGCCATCAATGGGGACAACGCTGCCAATATCGATTTCAAGTTCTATTGTTTCGGCGGGCAGGCCGTGCCACGGTTATACTCCATGGATAATACGGAAAAAAGCGCCGAGTATGGTGGCACGTCGGGCAAGCTGACCGCAATTAAGGTGAAGAATGCAACCCGGTTTGCAGTCTTGAGCAATTTCGATTACGACAACGCGACCACTGTTACCATCGGCAAAATCCTGTCGAGCAGCATCACGCTGTCCAAGCTGACTCCCTTCAGTGTCGGTGATGTCATCGCCTTCCGAACTGGTAAAACATCTAATTCCGGTGGCGGGAAGATCGGCGTCATGAAGGTAGTTAATATCATCTCTGCTAAAGAACTTGGTTCGGCGAATGCCACGGCCAATATCCTTGTCGTTGAGATTAAAATGCCAATCAAATAATTAAATTATCACATATGAACAGAATGATAGTTGAAAAATATATGTTTATCGGGTGTCTGTGTATCATTGCCTTGTTGTCGGGCTGTTCCGAGTATGACAGTGTTTCGCCCAAAAGCGATCCGATCTACGAGCCGGTGCGCATGCCCGAGAAAGCGATGGTCATGGCGGATCAATCGAGGAATGCCATCATCATTAGTGACTTGGCAACCAATAAAGTTGTCTGGAGCTGGGATCCTGTGTCTGCCAAGATGCCGGTCTCTTCCCAGTCGTGGTTTGTCAATCCGAGTGAGTGCAAGCCTGTGATGGACAATCGGTGCATTCTGATGACCGCCAGTGGAGGCGCTGTGGCACTGATCCGTATTGCTGACCATAAGGTTTTGTTCTACGCATATTGCGGGAGCAATCCGCACTCGGCCGAGATGCTGCCCGATGGGAACATCGTGACAGCCGAATCTTATGCTGGAGAGATCAACACGTTTGTCGTTGACACGGTGAAAGTCTTTGGTGTGAAGGCTGATACGAAGAAGATCGGCAATGCTCACAATGTCGTTTGGGACGCCAAGCGCAACTGTCTCTATGCGACAGGAACGCTCCAAGGAGGCGTGACAGCTGTCTTCCGGTTTTCCTATAATGGCGATCGGCTCTCTCCCATGCTGCAAGGTCAGAAGCGGATCTACACCTTCGAGAACGAGTCCGGCGGTCATGATCTCTTCCCTGTGCAGGGAAAAGAAGGTCTCTTATGGCTGACTGCCGCCTCCGCGGTCTATCAGCTTGACGTTTCGAAAGAGCCGGTCAGCTGTGAGAAAGTCTATGACATCACGGATGTGAAAAGCATCGCCAACGACGGGAATGACATCTACCTGCTGAAGCCGACAGAAGAATGGTGGGCCGAAGGACCTGTCGATCCCTCCGGCAATGCCTGGTTTCGGCTGAAAGGATCACGCCTCTATAAATGTCGTCTGATGTAACCTGACACTTTCAGCTACCAACAATGAAGACGCTTCGATCCTTTTGGCTCTGCCTGACTCTTATCTTGCTGTTTCCTGTAACCTATGCAGGAAACGGCAAGAAGATATATGCTGACTATCACGGAGTGCGGTATACCAGGTTGCATGATGGGAAATTAGGCCGTTGGAGTTATTTCGCAAAGACCGATAAGTCGGCTACTTCCACCCGCCTGATCTGCTATAATGCTGATCAGGTAGGTGCTGATGGCAGGCACGAGATAGCCGCTGCGCATTATCCGCTTGTTGGCTTACAGTCCGATTTGGATGATGACTACCTCGAATATCAGATCCTTACGGCGAAGGCTGCGGGCATTGACGGATTTTTTATAGAATGGGGATTCCGGCCCCATGAGAATGATGTCCTGCTGAAAGCCATGCAGCGTGTAGCCGCAAAATATGATTTCGAAATCGGCATCAACTGGTGTGACGGATGGCTGTATTATGACTGGATCACCAAGATCTATCCGCAGATCAGCGACCGTGCGGCCAAAACGCGGTATATGGCCCAATGCTACCGGTATCTTCTTGACAGCGTCCTCTATGCCCGAACGGCACCTTTGGTGAACGGTGCTCCGGTCTTTTATCATTTCGGAGGAGGCGCCCGGCCTGACGAATTCATGGAAGTGCAGAAGGCGGTCCGCCTTGACGGAGGCCGTCCCGAGCCGTCCATCCTCAGAAGGTGGGCAGAGTGGGGACAAATAGTCGACGGAGTGTACCAGCCGGTCACGTCCGGCAGTGACATCTGTGCATGGAAATCGTTGGGCGAGACACCTACTGCGTGGATTCCGGCCCGTGTCCGCAAGGGAGACGGAGCTTACCCTTCCTATGACTATTGGGCCTCGGAGGAGGATGTGCTGCGATTTTTAGAGCCATTCCGTGATTCGGTTTGGCTCGCCCCACGGCGTCCTCATGAGGTGAAGTCGGGCTTTGTCATTCCGGGCATGGACAACAGAGGCTGTGCGGGGTGGGGACATTCCGTGTTCTATCTGATAGACCGGAATGACGGATCGCTCTATGACCGGATGTGGCAATATTGCATGCAGAGCAAGGACAGCCTTGACATGATGTTCATTGCGTCGTGGAGTGACTTTACCGAAGGGCATGAGATTGCCCCGACGATCGAATGTGGATACAGGGAATTGGAGACAACCATGAAGTATGCTGCACAGTTCAAGGAGTTTGTGCCCGATGGCAAGGCGCTCCGATTGCCTTACCGGCTGTTTGTCGAAAGAAAGAACGTCGAATGGCTCAAGCCGCTCATTCCCGACTGGCAGCAGTTCGCTGACAGCTTGGATCAGGTGGCGTCCATGCTTGCCAAGGGTGCTTATGACGCGGCAGAGCAGACGCTTGTCCGATGCGGACAGGCGGTCGCCGCTGTGAAAAAGCGGGTTCGGACCAGGACTATCAGCTTGGATGAGGCCGGCATGACGATCCGGGGCGCGTCGAAGAAGAAAGCTTGGAACGCCACGGACGGTCTCACGCTCACCTTGGGGGTGAGGGCCAACATTGACCTGAATACATCTTACAATCGGGGATTCATGGAATTTGAATACCTTGATGTGCCCGATGCCGCTTTGTTTGTCAGATCTGCGACCCGTAAAGAGCCTAAACATGATTTTGAAACCGTGGGCAAGATCATGACCACGGGCAGCGGTCTGTGGAAAAAAGCGAGGATCACCCTCTACGGCGAAAACATTGCCTATCCTTATCAGAAACCGGCTTTCTATCTCAAAGGCGGCACCATGGTCCGCAACATCTCCTTGCAATACGATCTCTATACGATTTAATCCCTATTATCATGAAGCGTATTCTTTCGATATTGATATTCCTTTGCGCCATGACGAGTGGCGCGGCCGGCAGGACCCGTTATTCCATCAATGAGGGCTGGCAGTTCCGTTTTGGTGAGGCTTCGCCGTCATCCGGTTCCGACACAGGTGCTTGGCGACGCGTCGATCTGCCTCATACCTGGAACGTGGATGACGTGGACGATGAGGTCCCGGGATACCTGCGCGGCAGGGCATGTTATAAAAAGCAGGTTATGATCGACCGCCCGCAAGGCGCCGAACGTGTGTACATCTACTTTGAAGGCGTCAATCAGGAGGCGCATGTCTATGTCAACGGCCGTCTGGCAGGCAGCCATCGGGGTGGTTATACAGCCTTCTGTGTTGACTTGACAGACCGTGTCACGTTCGGCAAGCGCAATGAGCTGATGGTCGAAGTGACCAACAGTTACGACCGTTCCATTGCCCCGTTGTCGGCCGATTTCACATTTTTCGGCGGCATCTACAGGGATGTGTGGATGGTCTATACGTCGCCGATCCATCTGGCTAGTGATGATTATGGATCGTCCGGAGTGCGTGTCCGGACGCCGCATGCGGACGGGGTGTTCAAGGGAGTGGAAATCCTCACAAGAATCAACAGTCACATCAGTCGCAGGAAGACGGTCCGACTGGTCCACACGGTGCTCGATGCTGCCGGCACCGAAATGAAAAGCCAGTCGGTAAAGGTCAGGCTGGAGGCCGGCCGGAAGGATGCTTCGGACCGCACCGTGATCGGCATTCCGAACCCCCGGTTGTGGTCTGTGGATGATCCTTACCTGTATGCCGTCCGCACCTGCATCTATGATGCTGATTCAGGGAAGCTGTTGGACGAGGCCACGACGCCGTTCGGATTCAGATGGTTCCGATTCGACCCGGACCGCGGATTCTGGCTCAACGGCAAGCCTCTGCAGCTGATCGGAACCTCGAGACATCAGGATTTCTACAAAAAAGGGAATGCACTCTCTGATGATCTTCACATCCGTGATGTCAGAAAGCTCAAGGAGATGGGAGGCAACTTTCTGCGTGTGGCCCATTATCCGCAGGATCCCACGGTGCTTGAAATGTGCGACCGGTTGGGAATCATTGCGAGTGTGGAGATCCCGGTCGTCAATGCCGTTGACAGCGGAGAGGCCTTCTTGGCCAACTGCAGGAACATGGAGATGGAGATGATCCGGCAGAACGGAAACCACCCATCGGTCGTCATGTGGGGCATCATGAACGAAACGCTGCTGCGGATTCCCAAGGATCTGACCGACAAAGAAGGTTATCTCGCCAAGGTCAGGGAGATTGCGGCTGCGCTCGATGCGACGGCCAGAACCGAAGATCCGGATCGTTACACCTTCCTCGCGATCCATAATGCCATCCCGCTGTACCGTCGCGCCGGACTGTTGGATGTCCCCATGGTACTGGGTCTCAATCTTTACCAGGGCTGGTATGAGGCAGATGTCACAGGCTTTGAGCGGACCTTGGACCAGCTCCATGCACAGTATCCCTACCTTCCGCTCATGGTCACGGAATATGGAGCCGGCGTCGATCCGAGGATCCATGCTGACCAGCCCGAGCGATTCGATTTTTCCCAGGAATACGGACTGGTCTATCACAGGCATTATTATCCGGAGATCCGCAAGCGTTCTTATCTGGCCGGAGCCAGCGTGTGGAACCTGAACGACTTCTATTCGGAGCCTCGGGTCGACGCGGTGCCGCATGTCAACAACAAGGGACTGACCGGATTGGATCGGGAGGAGAAAGATGTCTACCTTTATTATAAGGCCTTGCTGGCCGGCGGACCGATGCTGCGTATCGGCAACCGGCATTGGGCCAACCGCGCATGCGTGGGCGACGGCGGGCGCGGCGTGATCAGTCTGCCCGTCTTCTCCAATGCCGAGACGGTCGAACTGCAGGCCAACGGACAGCGCGTGGGCCGCCGGAAGATAGACAACGGAGTGGCTTACTTCACCGTTCCGGTCACTGACGGCGAGAACCTGGTAGCGGCGCGGGCAGTGGTCGGAGGCCGCACGGTCAGCGATGCACTGACATTCCGCGTGCAAGTGATTCCGCGGAACCTGCGGCAGGGATTTCCTGCAGACGGACTGCATGTCATGCTCGGATCGACCAGATATTTTGAGGATCGCACCGATGCCGTTTGTTGGCTGCCCGAACAGGAATACACTGTCGGCAGCTGGGGATATGTCGGCGGAGAAGTCTATCGCCGCAGCGGTGGTCTGCAGGGCACCGATGCGGATATCAGAGGCACAGAGAATGATCCGATCTATCAGACCCAGCGGCGCGGGATCCGGTCATTCAAGGCCGACACGCCCGACGGGAGCTACCTCGTTGACCTGCATTTTGCCGTCCTCCAACAGGCTGATCCCTTGGCTTATAATCTGACTCAGGGCCAACGTGAAGCGTCGGAGCGGGAGCGAAGTGTGTTTGATGTGGTCGTCAATGGCGACACGGTCTTCAGCGATCTGGATCTCGTCAGCGAGGCAGGGGAGTTGCAGGCCGTCTGCAAGCGAATCGCCGTACAGGCCAGGAAGGGGCAGGGACTCGAGATCCGGTTCGTCCCCAAGTCGGGCCGACCGATCCTGAATGCCATCCGGATCTATCGTGAGTGACAGGCGGATGGCGGCATGGCGGCTGCCTCTCCGCAGCATCGGGTGCAGCTGACTATGCCGGGCCGGTGAAGATCCATAACAGGACGAGGATCGTCAACGGATTGTCGGAGTCCTTGGCCTGTTGGCGCAGGCTTCGGATTGATCTGTAGACAAGTTTTCGGACGGATCCTGCGTTCATGCCGAGCAGCGTGGCGATCTCGCCGTAGTTCATGTTCTGCATGTAGCGGAGATAGATGGCCTCGCGCTGACGGGGCGTCAGTTGGTTGAGCATCGTCTCCACGGTCGACTTGAGGAGTGCCCGTTCCTCGTCGCCGATCAGCGTGTCGAGCACGGTGACTTCAGTCGCGAACGGGAGACGGGTGACATCGAAATCAGAAAATTTCGATGTCTTTTTGTAAATGTTGAATATATTGTTTCGGAACGAGCAGAACAGATAGGCTGTCAGACTGCTGACATCTTTCAGTTGCCTGCGTTTGGTGAAGAGGTTGCAGAATACGTCTTGGGCAGCATCGCGGCAGGTGTCTTCGTCAAATCCCATGCTGATGCCGTAGGCCAAGAGGTCATTGATGCATAGGTCGTAGATAGCTGCGAAGTTCTGATAAGCGATTTCCTCTGCCGCGCTGTTCAGAAAAAGATCCCAGCAATCGTCTATTTCCTTATTTCGAGCTTTATTCACCATCCTTAGTCTATCATCTGCTTCTGCGTGGATGAATGTCCTTTGCGGGGGGTGTGACATCATTCATCCGAACAGCCGTTCTCATCGTCTGGTTGTCCGTCCAGTCGTCTGTTTGTCTGACGGTTATGTTCTATGCAAAGGTACGATAAATTTTATAAACCGCGCAAAGATGCACTGGATTTTATCCGCGGGATGCTCCCGCCGATGAGGAAACCGACCGGAGGATGGGGCGGGAAATGGATGTGGACAGGAAGGATGCGGCCAGCAGGCAGGGAAACGGAAAGGCCTCTCCCGTTGTGGGGAGAGGGCCGAAGCGTGCATTTTCAGTCCGCCGGCGTGCAGCGGGTGTCTTTCATGGTATCGGTCAGTTGCAAGGCCGGTGGCCACAATGGTCATATCGGTTTGCCTTCGTTGTCGTGGCGGTTTTCCGCAGTGGCAGTGACAGGTAGCCATTGTGGCCGTGACGGTCGTGTGCAGTGGATCCGGCGGCGGGCCGGACCGGCGGTCTTATTGTCTGTCAGGGTCATCGTTGCTGCCGATGACGCCGAGGATGGCGGAGGCGAGCGCGATGACAAGGCGGACGATAAACCGCAGGGTCTTCATCTTTTCCATCATGGTGCGTGGTTTAGATCAGTGGGATGGTTACGCGCCCTCACCCTCGGCGGGCTTAGTGGCGGGCGTCTTGCTGACGTTGTTGACCGGAGTCTGCTCGATGCGGATGCCCTCAAAGGCGCGGTAGAGACGCCTGCTGCCCTTGCCGCTGCCCTGGACCGAGAAGGCGGGAACAAAGTTGAGGCGATAGCCCGACACGTTCTTGGCTGCGTTGAACGCGGCTGCCGTGTCTGCGGGCTTGGTGCGGAGTCCGATCTTGAAGCTGCCGATGTCGGGTAGCACGATGCGATAACCGTCCTGGAGTCTGCTGACCATGACATTGGAGAGCTCCTTGAGCACGGCGAGACAGTCGGCCTCGGTGACGGTCGTAGCGTGGGCGATCTCCTTCGAGAGGGCGTTGAGATCCTTCACACCGGTGACCAAAGCGCGTGCATAAAACTTACCCTTGGTGGCCGAGTTGGCCCTGTTGTCCTGAAATAACTTGAATAATACTGGCATTGTGTTTTTCTTTAATGGTTTGTGAATACGATGTTTTTGCTTGCCGAACGAGTGTTCCGAAGTCAGCGTTGCGGTTGTTTCCTTCGCGCGCAGGATGCTTCCGGCAGTGCCTCATGGAGCTCGTTTGCATGTGCAAAGGTAGTGATTCTGCAGACGGATGTCAAGGGTGTAGGTGATACAGCGTGTCATACGACGGTCGATTGTTGACAGACGGGCTGCCGGTATCAGTCATTGTATCATTCCGGATGATGGCTGTCTGAGGAGGAAGGGGTAACTTTGGGCCGACTTATAATAATGTATTTACCATGAAAAACAATGTTTCGACCGAGCTGCTCACACATCATTTCACCCTGTGGGAGCTCACCCGTTCGGGCACGGCGATCCGTCTGCGGATCGAAAACCGCCCAAGTCCAGTCCACATCCGCCGTCTCCGTGCGCTCTGCACGGCCGTGCTTGAGCCGCTCCGTGCGCGCTTCGGTGCCATCAGGGTGACGAGCGGCTATCGCTGCGAGGCGCTCAACCGTGCCGTCGGCGGTGTGGAGACGTCGCAGCACCTGCTCGGCGAGGCGGCTGACATTCACGTCGCGAGCCGCGGGGAGGCGCTTCGGATGATGCGGTTCATTGCCGACAGGCTGCCTTTCGACCAGCTCATCCTCGAGCGCAGCTATCGTTCGGGCGCGGGATGGATCCACGTCAGCTATCGCAGTGACGGACTGCCCAACCGTCATCAGGTGATCGGGCTGTGACGTCTGCCGTCCTCTGCCACCTGCAGAGACACACAGAGCGGGATGTAACCATCGTGGTTGCATCCCGCTCTTTCGTTGGATGGCCCTGCTGCAGACGGCTTACAGGGCGAACTTATAGCCTACGGTCAGCTGCAAAACGCTGTTGGAGCCGTCCTGATCCTTGATGATCTTGGTCAGTCCGACATTCCAGCGGGCATCGAGGACGAGGTTGTTGCTGAACTGATAGGACAGTCCTACGGGGATCGAAAGGTCAAACTTGTTGAGCTTGGCATTGATGCCGGCATTGCGGAGTGCCTCTTCCACTCCTACCTCTGCGCTCACTCCGCCCGTTGAGACTTTCACCTTGTCATTGATCATGAATCCCGGCTGCAGTCCGAACTTGACGGCCAGTCCCTTCGTCGCGTAGATGTTGACCAAGAGGGGGATGTTGATATAGTCAAACTTAATGGTCCCATTGATGCCTGAATCCTCGCCCTTGACCCCCTGCATGGAGTAGAGGGCACCGCCGGAGAGGCTGATCATGTCGCTCAGCTGATATTCCAGCTCTGCTCCTGCGGCGAGTCCGAAGCGCGGGTCCGATCCGTCAGATTTGGTCACGCTGGCCATGTTGAGGCCCACTTTGGGCTGGATGGTCAAGGTTCCGGTTTCCTGTTGTGCATGGAGCGATGCCGAAAGGAGCAGACCCAATGCCATTACGATCATTTTTTTCATAAACTTTACTTTTTTCGTTGATGATGTTTTGTTTTTATATATGTAGTGCGGCAAAGCCGGTGCAAATATATAAAGAATTTTCGAATGAGGCATGTTTCCAGACAGAAAAATGGGGGTGGCAGTGCGACGGGACAGTTTCGACGCGGCCGGGGCGGCGGGGAAGGGGGAGGAGACGAAAGGGAACGGGCTATATATATAAATAAGGTGTAGTTCGATGTATTTAGAACAGAGTAAGTTGGCGATCAATGGAACGCTCAATAGCAATGGAGGGTTTCTTTGGGAAAAAGCAATAGGTAGCCAAGGCCTCCAGTGTATTGGCTACGACGTTCTCGACGCTTCTGTGTCTCGCACGCTCCACCTGAGCAATGCTCTTCAGCTCATCATTGACGGTTTCTATGATGACTCTCTTTCTAAGCAGGAGCTTGTCGGACAGGCTCATCAAGGCTCCCTTCATGTTGTTCTTTAGTTTCGTTATCAGTTGTATCCCGTCCACAAAGAGACGTTGTAACAAGTCCCTGCCGACAACAGAGCCAAGGAAGAACAAGGTGCTCAAGCCAAAGAACATAAGTCTTCTATCTCTCTACAGTCACTGGAGGTCCCGTCCGACTGCTAAAAGCGGTGCCATGCCGTGTTATGGCTTTAAGGGAGTGATCGTTCAAGCAGGCTTTATGAGTATCAAAAACAACATCCTGTGAGTCCCCAACGTCAATAATAAATACCTTATTCCAAATTGTTTCTGGATTTTCTTGCTTAAATTTTGGCAAAGAATCCAAGATCTTCTGTATGTCATTGAAGCAAAATAGTTATCTTTGCAAGTGTAATAACAATCTACTCCAATACAATGAATTGCTTAAGTTCCTTTGATCCATTGAAGTCCCTTGCGGGCTTTGTTCTTGCTAAAGGAGCCTTGGGTTATTATGAAGCAATCAGCATAAAAGGCAACACAGTCTTGATGGAGCCCGATACCAAATACAATATATAAAAAAATGAAACGACTTTTTCTTGTAGCATTCATCATACAATGTCTGTCATTCACAGCCACGGCGGCCAATATCTGTTCCCCTAACGGAAAGATTGCCGTGACGCTGGAAGGAAAGACGATGAAGCTCAACTACAATCATAAGCATGTTATTGACATACAAGTAGATATTACCGGGAAAACAGGTTTTTCCTTTGTCAGAAAGATTGACGCCGACTATCAGATGCTGGCCGGCAAGCGTCTTCATTGCACCAACGAAGCCAATGAATACCGCGTGGACAATCTTGTCCTCCGCCTTTATAACGACGGTGCTGCCTTCCGCTATGAGTATCATATGAGGGGGAAAGCCACGGCTCCTGCTGAGCATACAGCCTATATCATTCCTGAGAATACCAAACGCTGGATGCAGCAATGGACTGATGCTTATGAAGCATTCTTCCCACTGACCATAAGCTATAAGACGGCACCCGTAGCCACTTCCAGTGGCACGTTCAAATCTGCCGAGGGCTGGAACAACCGTTGGGGCTATCCTGCGCTGATAGAGCCACAGGATGGTGTGTTTGCCCTTATCACAGAGGCGAACATAGAGAAGTCACAAAGTGCATCATGTTTGTATAACGATAAAGAAGTGTATCGTGTGGTTCCCGCCGAGAACGACTCACAGATCAGTGGCGCGTGGCATACTCCCTGGCGCGTGGTCATCACCGGACAGCTGAAGGACATCGTGGAGTCGACACTCGTAACTGATGTGGCCGACGAGAACAAACTGGAAGACACCAGTTGGATTAAACCAGGAGTGGTGTCATGGGTTTACTGGGCTTACAACCACGGCTCCAACGACTTCAACATCATCAAGAAATATGTTGACATGGCAGCAAAGCTCAAACTGCCCTACGTGCTCATTGATGCCGAATGGGACACGATGAAAGACGGCAAGACCATTGAGGACGCTGTGAGATATGCGCTGTCAAAAGGGGTAAAGCCCATGATATGGTATAACTCAAGCGTTGGATGGATTGACGGGGCCCCTACTCCCAAATATCGTTTAAACAAAGCCGAGGACAGAGAAAAGGAGTTTGCATGGTGTGAAAGGATAGGGGTGGCCGGAGTGAAGATTGACTTCTTCTCAGGCGACAACCTCATGAATATGGAATACTGTATTGACCTGCTTGAGTGTGCCGCCCGTCACCATCTATTGGTAAACTTCCACGGAGCAACCATTCCACGTGGATGGCAGCGCACTTATCCAAACCTTTTGTCAACGGAGGCCGTGTATGGCGAAGAGTGGTATAATAACGTACCTACGTTTACAACCAAGGCTGCCTCTCACAATGCCACATTGCCTTTCACGCGTAATGTGATTGGTCCGATGGACTATACCCCTTGTGCCTTCAGCGATTCGCAGCATCCGCATATCACGACCAATGCTCACGAGCTGGCACTCACTGTGCTTTACGAGAGTGGCTTGCAACATCTGGCCGACAAGCCGGAGAGCTATTATGCCCAGCCACAAAGCGTACAAGATTTCTTCGGCAGTCTGCCCACGGTTTGGGATGAGACACGTTTTATCAGCGGTTATCCGGGCCAGAGCGTTGTGCTGGCCAGACGGAGCAAGGACACATGGTATGTGGCTGCCATCAATGGCTCTGACACGGCAACGACCATTCCTCTGTCACTCAGCGGGCTCCACATCTCCGCAACCGCAAAGATACTGGCGTTCTATGACGGAACAGCAACAGAAAAAGAGAAATGGAATATCCTGACGCTGAATGCATTGCCCGACGCTTTCCACCTGCAGCCCAGAGGAGGTGCGGTGCTGAGAATTACGGTTGATGAGTAATCGTAAGATCTTCCAGCGTGAGAAAGACGAAGGGGGGGGCTGCTTGAGGGCAGTCGGGTTATCAAACATAACGGTATGTATTACCTCTTGATGATTTCTCATGCAAAAAGTTAGGATCTTAATGGCAATGGAACCATAATCCTGTTTTCCGTCCGGTCAACCATAGCGGCGTCGCAACATTCTCTTAAAGCACTGACGGCAAGAACTTCATAAAGATAGGTAAAGAACATAAAATGCGCTTCGACTGGCAGTAGATAACTGACAGTTTTCGTGCCGAAAATGCGGAGCTGTCACCCGGCTTCCGCAGAGCTATCCTCCGGGGCGTCAAAAGCTATGCTTTGGGCGCCCCGGAGCTATGCTTTCGGCGGCCGAAAGCTATGCTCTGCGCGCGGCGGAAGAAAGTCGTGAGGAGAAAATGTGGCAGGATGCTGATTGACAAAGGATTATGGAAGCATCGAAGGTCGGGGTGTGAGAGGCGTCGAGAAAAAATGTTAGGAATGTTTATGAGCGATTTCTGTTGTCAATTCCATATTTTTTTGTAAGTTTGCAGTGCAACAGGAATTAGTATGGTTAATGACCGCCCCTCCGAGGAGCGCAGGCAGATAGAGAATTGTTTCACCGCAAACTATCAGGCCCTTTGTTATTTTGCCGACAGCTTGCTTCATGATGTTGAGGTGAGTGAGGATGTCGTGCAGGATGTCTTCTGCAAGGTCATCGGCAGCGGGAGACAGTTTGAGAGCGAAGGTCACATGCGTTCTTATCTTTATATAGCGGTGCGGAACAGCTGCATCAACCTGCTTCGCAGCGGCAGGTTGCAGCATGTCGGGCTTGACAGTGCATCGCTCTCTGCCAGTGAGACGCTTGACGAGGACGCTGACTATGAGATGGTCAGGGCGGAGATCATCCGCAAGATCTCTGCCGCCATTGACACGCTGCCGCCGCGATACCGTGAAGTTTTTGAGCTGGCTTATGTCAAGAATGCCCGCAATGAGGAGATTGCCGAGCAGATGCATATCAGTCCCAACACGGTGAGGGTGATGAAACAGCGGGCCAAGAAGCAGTTGCGCGCCCTGCTGCAGGATCTCTATCCGCTACTCTTCTTGGTGGTGAAGAACCTGATCTGACGCGCC
>ONHE01000093.1 GCA_900317545.1 uncultured Prevotella sp.
GGGCTCCAAATCTTGGGACTTTCGGTAATTTTTTCTATCTTTGCCTGTGATAAATATCATGAACATGAAGCTCAGATCATTGCTTTTTGCATGCGGCATCACGCTCGCAAACCTTCTCAACGCACAGAACACCGAACCCGCCTATCAGATCATGGGCACCGACACCACTTGTCAGATCTTCCTGTATTCACCCGGCGACAGGCTCGGACTGCATGTGGCCTACCTTGCTGAAGATAATTCCTGGCAGGACGTAGGGCAGCTCTGCGGGTCCGACTATTCGCGTTGGGGCAAGGAGAAGCGCATGTATGACCCCTACGTTGTGCATGCCAACGACGGCACATGGCGTGCTGTGTGGTCGGTGAATGACCATGCGCCGTGCTTTGCCGTGGCCTATAGCGAAGACTTAGTAAGCTGGAGGCCTCAGGACTTTCCGCGTATGAGCGTTCATGGCTGCCGTGAGCCGATTCTGTTTGCCATGGATGACGGCACCTTCGATATCTACTTCAAGTCGGGAAGCACCAAGCGCTATGTCCAAGCCAGCAATGATTTCCGCTCCTTCAAGGAGTCGAACGAACCGAGTTCGATAGACGATGTCGCCTGGTTGCGCGACACCGCCACCGTGGACGGCCGTCTCTTCAAGGGCAATCTCTTTGATGTGCCGAAGGTACACCTGCGATATATCCGCGACTACTTTCATGTCTTGGCTGCCGACGCGGCCTTGAACGCGGAAAAGATGGCTGACGACGCCAAGCGGTTTGAAGGTTTGGGAGAAGTGAAAGCCGTGCTGAAGATCGACCAGAACCGTCAGAAGCCGATCAGTGACAAGCTGTTCGGTGTCTTTTTCGAGGACATCAGCTATGCCGCCGACGGTGGTCTGTATGCCGAATTGGTGCAGAACCGCGACTTCGAATACACCGCAGCCGATCGGCAGGGATGGAATGCCACGACGGCCTGGACGGCCAGCCGACCGATCAGAATTGCTACAGAGGAGCCGTTGAGCAGCCAGAATCCGCATTATGCAGTGATGGATCGCGACACCTTATATAATATAGGGTGGGACAGCATCATCGATCAGGGCGACGCCTATGACTTCTCCATCTATGTCCGGCAGATCGGATGCAAGCGCAATCAGATAGATGTGGCGCTGGTGGATGAGGCAGGAGCGGTCGTCACAGAGGCTCGCGTGAAGACCGAAGGTGAAGGATGGAGACAATACAGGGTGACTTTCGGCGATGAGAAGAAAAGGGCAGAGGCGGCAGTCAGTGAGCTCCGCAAGTGCCGCCTGCGTCTCATCGCGCGCAAGGAGGGCCGGCTTGCCATCGACATGGTGAGCCTCTTTCCCCACGAGACCTTCAAGGGGCATGGCCTGCGGAAGGACCTTGCTGAGGCCATTGCCAACCTCAAGCCCAGGTTCGTGCGCTTTCCGGGAGGCTGTCTGACCCACGGTCAGGGTCTCGGAAACATCTACCACTGGAACCAGACGATCGGTCCGCTGCAGGACAGAGTGCCTGCCAAGAACATCTGGAACTATCATCAGACACGCGGATTGGGATTCTATGAGTACTTCCAATTCTGTGAAGACATCGGCGCCGAACCGCTTCCGGTGCTCGCTGCCGGTGTCCCTTGCCAGAACTCGGATGCCGATGCGCAGGGCTATGGCGGTCAGCAGGGAGGCATTCCCATGCAGGATATGCCCGCCTACATACAGGAGTTGCTTGACCTGATCGAGTGGGCCAACGGTGATCCTGCCACCTCCCGATGGGCCAGAATGCGTGCGGAGGCAGGCCATCCCGCTCCTTTCAATCTCAAATATATCGGTATCGGCAACGAAGATCTGATCTCCACGACCTTCGAGGAACGCTATCTGATGATCTGTAAGGCCATCAGGGAGAAGCATCCGGAGATCATCATCTGCGGCACCGTGGGACCTTTCCATGAGCCGTCCGCCGACTATGCCGAAGGCTGGCGTATCGCCCGTGAGAACCAGAAGTGGATCGACATGGTCGATGAGCATTATTATGAGTCGCCCGGATGGTTCCTCCATCATCAGGACTACTATGATTCCTACGACCGGAAAGGCCCGAAAGTCTATCTCGGAGAATATGCCTCGAAGACCCGTACCATGGAGTCGGCGCTCGTCGAGGCCATCCATCTCTGCAACTTGGAGCGCAACGGCGATGTCGTGGCGATGTCTTCCTATGCGCCGTTGCTATGCAATGAGCGTCACGCAAACTGGAATCCGAACCTCATCTACTTCAACCAGACGGAGCTGAAGGTCACTCCAAGCTATCAGACGCAATGCATCTTCGGTCGCACAAGCGGTGACCGGTATGTGCATTCGACGCTTCAGGTCGATGAAAAGCTGCGCTATCGGTTAGCTTCGAGTGTCGTCCGGGACAGCCGGACGGGACGGACGTTTCTCAAACTGGTCAACGCGCTGCCGGCCGCAGTCAGTCTGTCAGTGGAGGGAATGCCGCTTCCGGAACGGGCAAGATACATGAAGATGAGCGGCAGACCTGCCGATCAGTCTGTCAGTCTGGACGTTACGGCCGATGATAATCATTTCGTTCCGCTGCAGATCAGCGGACAGACGGTCACATTGCCGCCTTATTCGGTCGTGGCGATCGAACGCTGACCGAGGGGCGGATCATCCTACAGCAGTGCCTGCAGGGTGACGACGAGATAGACGGCCAGCTCATTGAGCAGGAACAGCGTGCTGAGGCTCTCGTTGCGGTAGCCGCTTTCGGTCTTCATGATCAGCATATACAGGAAATACATCACGATGCAGGGGAGGAAGAGGATCAGGTCCCAGCGCGCTCCGGAGGTGAAGTAAAAGAATCCGAGCAGAGGTATTATCCCGAAACAGAACATCAGGATGCCCGCCGGAGTGGACAGCTTGCTGAAGATGATCTGCTGCTTTCCGTCATGGCGGAAAGGTGCGTGGGGCAGCATCTGGACGATCTGTCCGGAGATCATTTTAGCGAAAGGCTCGGCCGCGATGATCGTAATGACGGCCGAATCCGTGCTCAAGGATGACAGAGAGAGAAAGAGCAGCAGCTCGTAGATCACCCATGCGGCTTTCCCATAGACCGGTCGCCCTGTCCGCTCGCTGATGAAGTCGCGCATGCCCTCCTCATAGATGGCTCCTGTGAGCAGCATCCGCGTGGCGACGGCAGCTATGACGGCGATCTGGTAAGGGACGATCGTGTCAGCAGCGTAGAGCACACCTGCCGAGACCGCAGCTGTCAGCCAGCCCGTCAAGGGCCAGTAAGCGAGGGCTCGGGAGTAGCTCTCCGGCGATGGGCGATAGCACTTCTCGAATGGGATGCGGGTAAAGATGATGAGGGCGGCATAGGCATCTTCATACCATTTTGTGGTCTTGATCGATATCTTCATGTTCAATGTTGCTTTATTTCTGCTACGAAGTTACGAAAAAAAAGATATTTTCCGCTATCTTCATCCGATATTCATCGCCCAAATGGAGCATTCTACCGGGAATTATAGGTGTATTTTACAATAAACGTGTTCTATAACACTTTTTTGTCGACATTTATTTGGAGAATAATGTATTTTTTGTTTATTTTGCACCCATAAACGGTAATAAGAGTTGTATTTATTAATTAATCATTAATTAAAAGGATAATGAAAAAACTATTATTCATGTTTGCCGCAGCTGCCATGACAATGTCGGCAAACGCTCAGACAGTGACAGAAAGCAAAAGCTTTGATAACTTTTACATCGGCATCAACGGTGGCGTGGCTTCCAAGACCACAGGTGTAAACGGCTGGTTAGGTCACTTGAATCCCAATGCAGGTCTCCGCATCGGACGCTACTTCACACCGGTCTTCGGTTTGGCTGTCGAGAGTAGCGCCTACTTTTCAAATAAGCCTTACGCCTCTTTCGGTACTGCCGTACGCGCACTGAATACGAGTCTGCTGGGGACTGTCAACCTGAGCAACTGGTTCGGAGGCTACAAGGGTGAGCCGCGTGCCTTTGAAGTTGTAGGCCTTTACGGCTTCGGCTGGGGGCATACGTTCGGTTCACAGACGGTAGAACTCAACAATGACGGTTCGTTGGCTGCTCCTTATGGCAAGACCTTGAACGGTCTGACCTCAAAGGCAGGCATTGATTTCGTCTTCAACCTCGGTTCTTCGAAGGCTTGGCAGCTGTATGTCGAACCGGCAATCGTATGGGGGCTGAACGGTTCGGGATATGAAGGCGTGGCCTATAACCTCAACAAGAGCGCCGTACAGTTGAATGCCGGTGTCGTCTACAAGTTCAGAAACTCGAACGGCACGCACAATTTCACCATCGCACAGCTGCGTGATCAGGCCGAGATTGATGGCCTGAACGCCCAGGTCAACAGCCTTCGCAACAATCTGAACGACAAGGACGCACAGTTGGCACAGAAGGATCGGAAGATCGCAGACCTGCAGGATGCGCTCGATGAGTGCAACAAGAAGCCTAAGTATGTGAAGCCCGCTACGGCCACCAACCTGCAGCCGACCGTGCTCTTCCGTCTTGGAAGCAGCCAGATTGACCGTGCTCAGCTTCCGAATGTAGAGCTGATCGCTAACTACATGAAGAATCACAAGGACGCTAAGGTGACCATCAAGGGGTACGCATCGCCCGAAGGCGACAAGCAGCTCAATCAGCGCCTCTCTGAGAATCGCGCAAACGCTGTGAAGAACATGCTCGTGAGCAAGTACAAGATCAGTGCTGACCGTTTGACTGCCATCGGTATGGGCGTGACCGACAAGCTCTTCAGCGAGATTGACTTCAATCGAGTGGCAACTTTCAATGACGACACAAACAACGATTGATCATACGGAACGATCATAAAGATGAATCCCGGTTGCTTGTCTGAGCAGCTGGGATTTTTCTTTATAAATATGCACTCCGATATGCACTCCGCTGGGCTTGTCCGGACACAGCTGTTTTCAGGCTCGTGCGGAGCTATCCTTTCGGCGTCCAAGAGCTATCCTTTCGGCGGCCTAAAGCTATCATATGGACGGCCCGGAGGATAGCTTTCGTCAGGGCACATGATCGGTCTTCCCGAGACAGAGGATGCAGCCGCTTGTTGATGATGTGTTAAGTGATTGTCAGACAATGGCTTTATGGTTACATGGCATAGGGCGTTCGGAACCGATTCCGGTCGCTTCCGGAAAGGGCAGAACTGGGATTTCGGGATTCCTTCACATGCGGATGAAAGGCCGGGAGCGATGATTCAGATTGGGGGCAGATTGCTGATGAATCGTTAGAAATAACGCTCTGCGAATTATGGAATAATATAAAAATGCCTTATTTTCTTCCGAATTGTTTGTTTTGATAAAAATAATCTTAGGAATTGTTGGCGTTTCCGTAAAATCTGCATATCTTTGCAAACTGAAGGTAAAAGGATCTATATTAAGAGAGAAAGAAATAGAAATCATACACGGATATGAAACATCAATTGAGAAGTGCTGTCTGCACCGACGGCAGAAGGATGGCAGGCGCGCGTGCGCTATGGGTAGCTGCCGGAATGAAACACGAACAGTTTGGTAAGCCGATCATTGCGATCGTCAATTCGTTCACCCAGTTTGTACCGGGCCATACGCATCTTCATGAAGTCGGACAGATCGTCAAGCGTGAGATCGAAGCCATGGGATGCTATGCCGCCGAGTTCAATACAATCGCCATTGATGACGGCATCGCCATGGGCCATGACGGCATGCTCTACTCGCTCCCTTCACGTGACATCATCGCAGATTCGGTCGAATACATGGTCAATGCACACAAGGCCGATGCCATGATCTGCATTTCCAATTGTGACAAGGTCACTCCCGGTATGCTCATGGCAGCCATGCGGCTGAACATCCCCACTGTCTTCTGCAGCGGAGGACCGATGGAAGCCGGTCGTTGGCACGGTCAGAACGCTGACCTGATCACTGCTATGGTGGCCGGAGCCGATTCAGAAGTGAGCGACGCAGATCTCACCGAATTGGAGAACAACGCCTGTCCAGGATGCGGAAGTTGCTCGGGTATGTTCACCGCAAACTCCATGAACTCCCTTACTGAGGCCATCGGGCTCAGCCTTCCCGGCAATGGAACGATCCTCGCAACACATCAGAACCGTATCGAACTCTTCCGTCAGGCGGCCCGACAGATCGTCAAGAACGCCGAAGCCTATTACTTCGACGGTGACGAAAGTGTCCTCCCGAGGAGCATCGCCACGCGTGAAGCCTTCCTGAATGCCATGACGCTCGACATCGCAATGGGCGGGAGTACGAACACCGTGCTGCATCTGCTGGCCGTGGCGCAGGAAGGAGCAGTCGACTTCCGCATGCAGGACATCGACTGCTTGAGCCGTACGGTTCCCTGTCTTTGTAAGTTGGCACCCAACACACAGCGCTACTCCGTACAGGAGTGCAATCGTGCAGGCGGCATTCTCGGCATCCTCAACGAGCTCGATAAGGGCGGTCTGATCCGGCCGGATGTCCGTCGCGTGGACGGAATGACACTGGCGCAGGCCATGAAGCGCTATGACATCACCGGACCGGAGGTCGATCCCGAGGCCGGCAGAATCTATCACAGTGCGCCCGGCCATCGCTTTTCGACGCAGATGGGAAGCCAGAACAGCGTGTGGGAAAGCCTCGACACGGATCGCGCCAACGGTTGTATCCGCGACTTGGAACATGCCTATACGAAGGACGGAGGACTCGCCGTGCTCTTCGGGAACATCGCTCAGGATGGCTGTGTGGTCAAGACCGCGGGTGTCGACGAACGTCTTTGGCACTTCCGCGGACCTGCCGTCGTGTTCGATTCGCAGGAGTCAGCATGCGATGGAATTCTCGGGGGGCGGGTCAAGAGCGGCGATTGCGTCGTCATCACCCATGAAGGTCCGAAGGGCGGGCCGGGCATGCAGGAGATGCTTTATCCCACTTCCTATATAAAAAGTCGCCATTTAGGCCAGGCCTGCGCATTGATCACCGACGGCCGTTTCTCTGGAGGAACGTCCGGACTGAGCATCGGTCACATCTCCCCGGAGGCTGCTTCGGGAGGCAACATCGGCAAGATCAAGGACGGAGACATTATCGAAATAGATATCCCAAGCCGTTCGATCAACGTCGACTTGACTGATGAAGAACTGGCTGCACGCCCACAAAGACCCGTCACGCGCGACCGGAAGGTCAGCAAGGCCTTGCGTGCTTATGCCCAGAGTGTCAGCAGTGCAGACAAGGGAGGCGTGCGAATCATTGACTAAAAACGACATGTTATGACAGAGAACAACAACTGCAAGCAAGATACAACGGCAGCACACGCATCCCAGAGGGATGTTGCGTGGGGGGGATGCAGGCGCGGAGAGACCTGCACGGGTGCCGAAATCCTGATGCGCGCCTTGTATCAGGAGAATGTAGATGTCATCTTCGGTTATCCCGGAGGAGCCATCATGCCCGTCTATGACTCGCTTTACGCTTATACGGGGAATAGGCATTCATGGTTCAGACACGTGCTGGTGCGCCACGAACAGGGTGCTGCCATAGCGGCGGAAGGCTATGCACGCGTCAACGGAAAGGTAGGCGTCTGCATCGTGACATCCGGTCCGGGCGCTACGAACACGCTGACCGGCGTGGCTGATGCGATGATGGACTCGGTCCCGATGGTTGTCATTGCCGGTCAGGTCGGTATCAGTTCGTTGGGTACGGATGCGTTTCAGGAAGTCGACCTGGTAGGTATCGCGCAGCCGATTTGCAAATGGAGCTATCAGATAAGACGTGCGGAGGATGTCGCCTGGGCCGTCAGCCGGGCCTTTTATATCGCCCGTAGCGGTCGCCCTGGCCCCGTCGTGCTCGATTTTCCGCGAAATGCGCAGACCGGAAGTTGCGCCTGGGAGCCAGTCAAAGTGGACAGTGTGAGGTCCTATTTCCCATTTCCGAAGCCGGCGGAAGAGGTCATCCGGAAAGCCGCAGACTTGATCAATTCGGCCCGAAAACCGATGGCGCTTGTCGGACATGGTGTCGAGATCGCCGGCGCACAGGAAGAATTGCGAACCTTCCTTGAAAAAGCGGACATCCCGGCTGGCAAGACTCTGCTCGGTCTTTCGGCCCTTCCGACGGACCATCCGTTAGATGTCGGCATGGTAGGTATGCACGGAAACTACGCGCCAAACGTCAAACAGCAGGAGTGCGATGTGCTGATCGCGATCGGCATGCGCTTCTCCGACCGTGTCACAGGCCGTCTCGACCGCTACGCCAAGCAGGCTAAGGTGATCCATTTGGATATCGATCCGTCAGAGATAGACAAGAACGTGAAGACCGATGTGGCCGTGATCGGCGACTGTAAGGCAAGTCTGGCCGCGATAAACGAGCTGTTAATCCCGGCCGAACACCACGAATGGCGCGAGAGCTTCAAGTCTTTGGACCGCGAAGAAAGCGAAACGGTGATCGAGCCTTCCATCCATCCGGACGCCGGACCGTTGCTCATGGGCGAGGTGGTGAATGCTGTCTCGGAAGCAACCCAAGGCAATGCCATCCTTGTAAACGATGTCGGGCTCAACCAGATGTTCTCCTGCCGCTACTTTAAGTTCGCACTTGAGCGCAGCATCGTGACCAGCGGTGGGCTTGGAACGATGGGTTTTGCCCTTCCTGCGGCCGTCGGAGCTGCGTTGGGAGCTCCCGAACGTACGGTCTGTATGTTCACCGGCGACGGTGGCCTGCAGATGAATATCCAGGAGTTGGGCACCATCATGGAGCAGCAGACACCTGTCAAGGTGATCCTGCTCAATAACAATTATCTGGGCAACGTGCGCCAGTGGCAGGATCTCATGTATGGTCACCGCCGCTCATTCACCCAGATGCTGAACCCCTCCTATGAGGAGATCAGCCGCGGCTATCACATTCCGTATGCCGTGGTCACCGACCGCGCGGAACTGGAAGAAAAGGTGCGGCTCATGCTCACCACACCCGGGCCGTTCCTGTTGGAATGCGCTGTGAAGGAGGAAGAGAACGTGGAGCCGATGGTGACGCCCGGCAGCGCGATCGATGAGATGATGTTGCATCTGGATATCTGATGCCACCGTGCGTTGCGGAAGAACATGATCAGGAAACCAGAAAACGAAAGTAAGATGGACGAAAACAAGAAATTCTATACCTTATTGGTATATTCAGAAAACGTAGCCGGTATTCTCAACCAGATCACAGCAGTTTTTACGAGACGGCAGATGAATATTGAGAGCCTGAATGTTTCGGCTTCCAGCATTGACGGGATCCACAAATATACGATCACGGTGTGGTCTGACCTGGACCAAATCATCAAGGTCACGAAGCAGATAGAGAAGAAGATCGACGTAGTGAAGGCAGATTTCTACACGGATGAGCAGCTGTTCATCCATGAGGTAGCGCTGTATAAGATCTCTACGCCTGTTCTTTTGGACAATCCGGAAGTGAGCCGTACGATCCGCAAGCATGATGCGCGTATGATGGAGGTGAATCCTACGTACAGCACGGTCCTGCTGGCCGGACTGACTGAAGACATTCAGGATCTCTACGATCAGCTGAATGCATTCGGCGGACTGTTGCAATATACGCGCAGCGGAAGGATCGCCGTGACCCGCAGTGTGGAGGAACCGATCACTGATCTCATTGCCGAGCAGGAGCATCATGGATGATACGGGCATGATATTAACTATGTAAGAATGAAGAATATGACAGAAGAATTATTGCCAAAGCGAGGATGTTATCCTTTCATGGCAGAGCCTTTCCACTGTGACTTTGCGAATCATCTGCTTATGGAGCATTTGGGCAACCAGCTCTTAAATGCCGCGGACTATCACTCCAACGATCGTGGGTACGGGATGAATTATCTCAATCAGGTGCACAAAACATGGGTGCTCTCACGTCTCTCAATCGAGATGGACCGGATGCCAGAAGCTTATGACCGCTATAATGTAGAGACCTGGGTGGACAAGGTGGTCAAGTCATTTACGAGCAGGAACTTTGCGGTGACGGCTGAGGATGGAAGTGTCTACGGCTATGGGCGCAGCATCTGGGCGATGATTGATACGCAGACGCGCGAACCAGCTGACATTCTGGCCGTGAAAGATGGTCTTGTGGAACGCTATGTGGATGCGGAGCGTCCGTGTCCGATCGCTCAAGTGTCACGCGTAAAGATGAGCGGGACCGGCAAGGCGGTCGGTTCAGTGGTGATGAAATACAGTGATATCGATGTCAACGGCCATGTGAACAGCGTGAAATACATTGAGCACGTGCTGGATCTGTGGGATTTAGACTGGTACAGAAGCCACCGTCTGCAGCGTCTCGATATAGCTTACGTGGCCGAATCGCATAACGGTGACACGTTGAGATTCTATCGGGAGACATCGGAGGACGACGTCTACAACGTGCGGGTCATGAAGAGTGAGGCTGGCGGAGAAGGTCCAGTTGAAGTGTGCAGATGTAAAGTTAAATTTGTGAAAGATTGAAATATCTTTTGGTTATTTCGTTATAAATCGTTACATTTGCACCCGAAATAATGAAAAAGTATGATAACCGCAGCGTATGAAAGCTGCATTTAAAGATTAAATATATGGCAGAAATGAATTTCGGTGGCGTCGTTGAGACGGTTGTCACCAGCAAGGAGTTCTCATTGGAGAAAGCACGTGAGGTACTGAAAGATGAAACAATCGCCGTCATCGGCTATGGTATTCAGGGTCCAGGCCAGGCTTGCAACCTGCGCGATAACGGATTCAACGTGATTGTGGGACAGCGTGAAGGCAAGACTTACGACAAGGCTGTGGCAGACGGATGGGTGCCGGGCAAGACGCTCTTCTCCATCGAGGAGGCTGCGGACAAGGGTTCCATCATCTGCATGTTGCTCTCCGATGCCGGCCAGATCGCCGTATGGCCGAAGATCAAGAAGTATCTGACTGCCGGAAAGGCGTTATACTATTCGCATGGATTTGCCATCAACTGGCAGGACCGCACGGGTGTCGTTCCGCCGAAGGACGTTGACGTGATCATGGTAGCTCCCAAGGGCTCCGGCACTTCGCTGCGTACGATGTTCCAGGAGGGGCGCGGACTGAACTGTTCCTATGCCGTCTATCAGGACGCTTCGGGCAAGGCAGAGGAGAAAACGATCGCTTTCGGCATCGGCATCGGAGCCGGATACCTGTTCAAAACGACATTCCGCAAGGAAGCCACTTCTGACCTCACGGGTGAGCGCGGCTCACTGATGGGAGCCATCGAGGGACTGCTCGAGGCTCAGTATGAAGTGCTCCGTGAGCACGGCCATTCTCCTTCGGAGGCTTTCAACGAGACGGTTGAGGAGCTCACACAGAGCCTTGGCCCGTTGTTCGGGGCAAAAGGGATGGACTGGATGTATGCCAATTGCTCGACCACGGCACAGCGCGGAGCCCTCGACTGGCGTCCTCGCTTCAAGGAAGCCATCAAACCCGTCATGGAATGGCTGTATCTGAGCGTGGAGAACGGCACGGAAGCACAGATCTCTATTGACAATAATTCGAAGCCCGACTATCGTGAGAAGCTCAACGATGAGCTGAAAGCGATGCGCGAAATGGAGATGTGGCGCGCTGCCGAAACGGTTCGCAAGTTGCGCCCGGAGAACAATTAAGACTTGTGAAACCACATATTTGAGATGGGGTGTCCGCTCAGTCGGGCACTCCTTTTTTTATGTTCAGACAAGCCGTATGATGATTGCAAATCGATCGGATCAAGGCTCTGTTTCCGTGGCTTCTGACATGCGTAAAATGAAGAGCAATGATGTGCGCCGCGCAAAGCTATGCTTTGGGTCGTCCGGAGCTATCCTCTTGAGCGCCCAAAGCATAGCTTTTGGCGGCCAAAAGGTATCATATGCGCGGAGAGGATGTTGCGAGCTTGTAAGGTATTGGTAGACAGTCAATTAATCTTTAAGGATTTCTGGTTTGCAGTTTTTGATTCTTTCAAGTTGTTACGATCTTCTTTTTCAAGCTGCGGAGGCGGATGGGCGGGTCAGTTAAGCGACAGTTCACTGCCGCTGATGCTGATTTCTTCCTCGTCAATCAGCTGCTCGAGGGCGATGTCCAATTGCGCTCCGGGAATCGGGAGTGATTTCAGTTCAGTGATGAAATGCGTGCTTCGATCGGCCAACAGGTCGCGTATCATGGCCTTGGCATGTGCTGTCGCTGCGGGTGCATGATGATCGGTCTGATGGTCGAGGCATACATCGCATTGACCGCAGTCGGCCGTCCGCTCTTCGCCGAAATAGCGGAGCAACTGTCGGCTGCGGCATGTCTCGTCGTTGCAGGCGTATTCCTCCACGGCGCGGATGCGCTCGACGAATTGTGTCCGGCGGTCTTCGTAGACGGCGGGAGGTAGCAGGATGCGTTCCGTTTCCTCGCGGTTGCGGGTGTAGGTGAGGTAGGGCGACTTGCGTTTGGGTATGAAATGGAGGATACGCTTGTGGCTCAACGCCTTCAGATTGAGGTAGACCTGCTGTTCGGTGAGGCCGCTCTGCATGGCGATGAGGGCTTCGTCGATGTTGGCATAGTCGGTGAAGAGGCCGCCGTAGTTGCGTAGAAGAGCTGTGATGACGGCTTCTTCGTGTGGTGCGGTCTCGTCCAATCGGTAGAGTTCGTGTCGGTTGAGGAGGAACATGACGCGCGAGGCGGCATTCGGATCCCGTTCGTATTCGATGTAGCCTGCTCGCTCGAGGATCTTTAAGGCTGCATCTACCTGGATGGGGAAGTGCTTGAACAGCTGGCAGAACTTGTCGATGTTGAACTCGAAGGTGTATCCTCCGCCGCTTCCGGCCCCTATCTGGTAATAGTAGGCAAGATGGGCATAGACCTGCCGGATGTAATCCTTATCGGGAAAATTATCTACGATCCGCTTCTCGAGTTTTCGTCTGTCGCCATTGTTGTAGAGCATGACAGCGTAGGCTTTCTGCCCGTCTCGCCCAGCTCGGCCTGCTTCCTGGAAGTAGGCCTCCAATGAGTCTGGACAGTCGTAATGGATCACCGTACGCACGTCGGGCTTGTCGATGCCCATGCCGAAGGCGTTGGTGGCGACGATGATGCGTGTTCTGTCGGTCTGCCAGTCGTCCTGTCGCTGGTCCTTGACGGCCGGATCGAGTCCGGCGTGATAGAATGTGGCACAGAGGTGGTTGGCGTTCAGCAGTTGCGCGAGGTCCTTGGCGTGGCGTCGGCTGCGGACATAGACGATGGCGCTGCCTTCGACGGCGCGGAGAATGTGGATGATCTCGTCCTCCTTGTCCTGCACTTTACGGACGACGTAAGCCAGATTTTTCCGCTCGAAACTCATCTTGAAGACATTCTTGCGTTGGAATCCGAGCTGCTTCTGGATGTCGTCCACGACGTGCGGCGTGGCCGTAGCCGTCAGAGCGAGCACTGGAACGCCGGGCTGGGAGTTGCGGATGTCGGCAATGCGGAGATAGGAAGGGCGGAAGTCGTAGCCCCATTGGCTGATGCAATGGGCTTCGTCTACGGTGATGAAACTGACGTTGAGGTGACGCAGCTTGGCTTGGAAGATGGGGGAGGAGAGGCGCTCCGGGGAGATGTAAAGCAGCTTGACACCGCCGAAGATGCAGTTTTCGAGAGTGACGATGATCTCCTGCCGCGTCATCCCCGAATAGATGGCGGCAGCCTTGATGCCCTTTTCACGCAGGTGGGTCACCTGGTCTTTCATGAGTGCAATGAGCGGGGTGATCACAATGCAGATACCTTCCTGTGCTAGGGCTGGTACCTGAAAGGTGATCGACTTGCCCCCACCGGTGGGCATCAGGCCTAATGTGTCGTGTCCACTTGTAATACTTGAGATGATCTCATGCTGTATTCCCCTGAAGTCAGCGTATCCCCAGTACTGGCTGAGTATGTTCTGAAACTTGTCCAATGGATGCTATTCGTCAGCCTGTTCTTCTCTTGAGGGTCGGATATCCTCTATCTGCAACTGCGTCTGATTGTGCTTGAAGACATTATCCTCGATCGTGTAGACGATGTCGAAACTGCGCTTCGACTTGATGTAACGTGCCGCGGCACTCTGTCCGAAGGCGATTCCGTTGACGACGGTGCTTGATTTCGAGTCGACGAGTTCGAGCTTGATGTGCTCTTGCTCGCGCCCCACGACCTTGCTCGTGCCATAGTCATAGACACCCATGGTGGAGAAGAGCGGTTTCTGATTGCCAGGTCCGAAGGGCGAAAACTTCTTCAGATCGTTGTGCAGTCGCTTGGTGATGTCCCTGAAGTCAAGCATGGCATCGATCGTGAGGTTGGCCTCGGTCTGCTCCGGAAGGATATGGTCGTCCACGTACTGATGGAATCGTTGTCTGAATTCCGGCACGTCCGCCCATCGCAAAGTCAGTCCGGCGGCGTAGGTGTGGCCGCCAAAGTTGAGCAGAAGATCACGGCAACTCTTGATGGCTGCATAGATGTCGAATCCGGTCACGCTGCGTGCTGAACCCGTGGCGAGATCTCCGTCGCGTGTCAGAACTACCGTCGGACGGAAGTAGATTTCCGTCAGGCGCGAGGCAACGATGCCGATCACGCCTTTCTTCCAATGCTCGTCGTAGAGCACGATGGCTGACCTGTGTCTCTGATTTTCCAATCTTGCGACGATTTGATTGGCTTCTTCGGTCATCTGTTTGTCAATGTCTTTGCGCTGCTCATTATACTCGTTGATATGGTGCGCTTCCTTCAAGGCTTCTCCAAAGTCCTTCTCCACGAGCAGGTCCACGCTCTCTTTGCCGTTCTCCATGCGGCCCGAGGCATTGATGCGTGGCCCTATCTTGAAGATGATGTCGCTCATGGAGATCTCCCGTCCGCTCAGTCCGCAGATGTCGATGATGGCCTTCAAGCCTAAGCTGGGATTCTGATTGAGTTGCCGGAGACCGTGAAACGCAAGGATGCGGTTCTCGTCCACTACCGGAACAATGTCGGCCGCGATGCTGACGGCACAGAAGTCGAGCAGCGGGATCAATCTTGAGAATGGAATGTTGTTGTTTTTTGCAAAAGCCTGCATGAACTTGAATCCGACCCCGCATCCGCATAAGTGCTTGAAAGGGTAGGTGTCATCTTCTCGTTTCGGATTCAGAATGGCTACCGCATCAGGCATTTCCTCGTCCGGGACGTGGTGATCGCAAATGATAAAGTCAATGCCTAAACTTTTGGCATAGGCAATCTCTTGGATTGCCTTAATGCCGCAATCCAGAATAATAATGAGTTTTACACCTGTTTCATACGCGTAGTCTATTCCCTTTTTGCTCACTCCGTATCCTTCTTCGTAGCGGTCCGGAATGTAATAATCAATGTTGGAATAGAACTGTTGAAGAAACTTGTACACTAAAGCGACGGCCGTACAACCGTCAACATCATAGTCACCATACACCAATATCCGCTCTTTGTGTCCCATAGCGTCATTCAGCCTGTCAACCGCAATATCCATGTCTTTCATGAGGAAGGGGTTGATCAGATCGGCTAATTGTGGACGAAAGAATCGCTTTGCAGCGCTCTCAGTCGTGATGCCGCGCCGTATGAGCAGCAGTGCAAGTACCGGACTGATGTTCAGCTTTTCACCCAGCTCGTCAGCTATCTGTATTTCTTCTGGTGTTGGTGGTTCGTAATTCCATTTGAAATGCATTTATGTTGTTTTTATTTTCTTCTCTTTAAGGCGGACAGAAATGTTTTACGGGAGAATCCGCGCTCAAAGTTACAAAATAAAAACATAAATGCGGCAGTTTCTGAATGAAATTTTCGGAAAATGCTGCATTTATGTTAAGAATTTATGCCGGATTGATCCGGATGGGTGACGAACGCTTTATGGAATTACAAGCCCATTTTTTTGCGGAGGTCTTTTGGTATCGCATTCTTGTTGACCATATAGTCCATGGTGTTGGCTGCGATATAATTCTTGCTCATATACCATATTCCTTTATAGTCGCCTGTTTCTCCCCATGAGTTCTTGACCATGTAATACTCGCGGCCGTTCTGATCCTTTGCGATGCCGAAGATTACCATGCCGTGGTCGTCAGTGAGCTCCCAGTTGTCAAAACGTTCCTGTCTTTGCTGCTGTGTAGGAACGATCTCGGGAACATTGCAACCGAGCGAGTCGAGCATGTTCTTGCGCTGCGTCTTCGTCAGTTTGAGCCAACGGGCCATGTCGCTGCCTGTCAAGCTCTGCTGATTTTTAGTGCTAATGTTGTAGGCAAGACCTTTGCGGGAGAAACCTTCCTCTGATACGTCACCTCCCCAAGCTACGGTATAGCCTTCCATGATGGCGTTGTCGATAATGCGCATCATGTCTTCCATCGGGACGTTGTGACTCAGCGGATTGCGCCAATTATCCTGCACTTCGACAGCGAAGGTCGTCCAGAACGGATGATGCGTATAGCTTGTCACCGTCACATAGTCATCCCACTTCAGGCCGAGGCTTGCTGCGAAAGACTGTGGGGTATAAGTCTTACCCTGGTAAGTGAATGACTCAGGGCACTTGCCGAGGTATGCGTCAAGGATTCCCTGCAATCCTACCTTCCACTGAGAGGAGAGTTTAGGAGCCTTGTTGGTAGCTACGGCGTCGACATACGGCGCCAGCAGACTGAAAAATTCATTGAAATTGTTAAGCGAGTCACCGTATAAGCTGCCTGGGAACGGCATTGCCTCTTCCGGACAAATGCCATAATGCTGCATGCAATACAATGGATCGTAGGCGCTTCCACCTTGTGCGAACTGGCAATCTCCATGCAGTCGGACTACCTGAATGGCACGATCCATGTAGGTCTTGTTAGCTACGAACGATTCGCAGAGATCGTACGTCTTTCCTGTGGCTTTGAGAATCTCGTTCTCGAAGAAACTAAGAGCCGAATAATCCCAGCAGGTTCCGGACCGATTCTGATCCTTGATGCTGGTGATCTTGTTTTCTTTGACAACTGTGAAAACGGGTTTGTTACTCTTCTCTTTTTCCGTTTTCTTTTCTTGAGCACTTGCACTGACAGCAGCGAAGACGATCAGCGCCATGAACATGAACTTTCTCATTCGTTTAAAATTGATTACTATTCTTTTATTGTTGATAATAATTGTTTGGTTAGTTATTCATTTGTGGAAGCCATGAATGCCTCGACTTCTTCGGGGTGATACGGTATACGCTTGCTGCCTATGAATCTGCAGCCGTCCTTTGTGATCAGTAGATCATCCTCGATGCGAATGCCGCCAAAGTCCTTATAGGTCTCTAATTTGTCGAAATTGAGGAACTCTGCGCAATGTCCGCGTTGTTTCCAGTCGTCGATGAGAGCTGGTATAAAGTAGATTCCTGGTTCGTCAGTGATGACAAAACCTTCCTGCAAGCGACGTCCCATGCGCAGACAGTTTGTACCGAACTGTTCGAGATTGGGGCGCGTTTCCTCATCGAAACCTACGTAGATCTGGTCAAATGACTCCATGTCATGTACGTCCATACCCATCATATGACCGAGGCCGTGTGGCAAGAACATGGCATGGGCGCCGGCGCGGACAGCCTCTTCCGTATCGCCTTTGGCCAATCCGAGTTCCTTCATGCGGTCAAAGATGTGGCGGCAGACGGCAAAATGCACGTCAACATATTTCACGCCGGGCTTGGAAAGATCCAATGCCAAGTCGTGAGATTCCTCCACTACACGGTAGATTTCAAGCTGGCGCGTGGTGAATTTGCCGTTGACGGGGAAGGTGCGTGTGTTGTCCGAGCAATAGTTGTTGATGGTCTCGGCACCGCAGTCGCACAATACGAGTCGGCCAGACTCAAGTTCCCGCATCGACGGATTGCCGTGCATGATTTCCCCATGCTGTGAGAAGATAGTCGGGAAGCTGACCATGGCTCCGTAAGAGTTGGCAACTCCATCGACCTGACCACCGATATATTTCTCCGTAACGCCCGGCTTGGTCAGCCGCATGGCTGTAGTGTGCATCCTGTAGCCAATCTCTGCTGCCCGCTCTAATTCCTCAATCTCCTGCTGCTCCTTTACAGAGCGCATCTTGACCACGGCATGTATGAGGTCGAGCGATGCACTCTCTTTCTGCTGGTTGGGATGTATGCCCAGCAGGTCGAATAGTTGCAGCTTGATGTCATAGCGGTATGGGGGAAGGAAATGAATCCTCCGTTTCTGCCGCATGGCTTCGTTGCACAGCGTCTTCAATGCTTTCATCGGCGCGGAGTTGGCGACTCCCACTTGGAAAGCAAGGTCGTGGACGTTCTCCACGGATCCATACCAAACAATATCCTCAATGTCTATGTCATCCCCGATGAGTGTTTCTTGGTTGTTGTCCACGTCTATGACACCTACCAAGCCGTCACGTGACTGTCCGAAATAATAGAGGAACGAAGAGTCTTGACGAAATGGGTAATAGCCATTGTTCGGGAAATTGCACGGCGATTCGTTGTTTCCGAACAAGATGATGATGCCTTCCTTAATTAAGGACTTAAGTTCCGCACGTCGGCGGATAAACGTTTGCTGATCGAACATAACTGCTTTTAATTGTGTTATAAGTGCAAAGATAATAATTATTCTATAAATCTACATATCATGTTTGGCATTTTTTTCTGAGCTTTACAGATCTCTTTTCGTAGGAAAAGGAACGCTCCGGTCTGGTCACTCGGCAGGTATGGACGAGCCAGAGTTGTCATATTTTGGTGACTCACCATATATATTGGGCTCCGGCTTGCCGTCGAGGAGGCAAAAAATGAATGTTGGGATGCCTGTGAAGAAGCTGGTCAGCCCTGCGATAATCAATACGGGATCAGAGAAGAGGCGCGTGATCTCTGACGGATTCGGATTGACTGTGTTCAGTGCTTCATATAACCCGCCTGTATAGATGTCGATTGTGTAGACCAAAGCGGCGGCCCATCCGATGATCACCCACCACTTGCTGTGACCACCGTCCTGTAGTCTGCGTATGGTAATGGGGACAAGTAGCAGCCCCATAAGGCAAGAAAGAGCGACTGAGACGATCATGGGGGCGAACGAAAGGATGACGGAGAGGATCCAATCAATGATGATAAATGCCAGCATAAACCACCAGAATTCTGAGCGGCGGCTTCGTCCGTTCAATACAAGGAGCTGTTTGAATCCCATGGAAACGGCTTCGCGGAAGCCCAAGGCGGGTCTTGCTTTAAAGCTATTCATTGTCTTTAGAATAAAAGGTTATGGTATATTGTTCTTCTGTTTTCATTCTTTTGTATAGCCGGGGTTCTGCTTCAGGTTTCCGTTCAGGTCAATGGCTGTGTCAGGAATGGGGAATACGATGGTGTGGCAGTCTGTTTCTCCTGCCAGTTGCGGACGTTGGTCGTAGGCTTGGCAGAATCGTCCGAAGCGAACTAAGTCCTGTCTTCTCCATCCTTCCCACATCAGTTCCAGCAGCCGTTCGTTCAGGATGTTGTCCAAAGAGGCTTTCCTTGCGGGCGCTCCGACGCGCCTGCGGACTGCATTCAGTTCCGCCGATCCGTCACCGCCGTTGCGCACTTTGGCTTCCGCCTTCATCAGCAGCACGTCGGCATGGCGGTATAGCACGATGTCATTGTCCTGCAGTTTGCCGTCGGCATAGGCTGTCCGGTCGATTTCATACTTGCTCATGCGCGCTCCGGCCGTCTTCTCATAGGTGCTCCCAGTTAAGTCGAGCTTCACCTCTAAGGGCTGGTAGACCAGTGGAGAGCCATTGTCCAACCGTACCACACGACCGTCCACGCGCAGCGTGTCGCTATAAAAGTTGATGGCATAGCGTGGATCTTCGTCCTTGGAACCATATCCGTAGGCCTGCACTGTGGATGTCGTGGCGCACGCTCCGTTCTCTGCGTCCATCCCTATAGCGCCTCCATGGACGTAGTGACGGCTGCGGAAGAGGTACCAGAATTGGTTTCTGTAGAGTGTCTTGTCCATCGGAACGGTGAAGATGTTCTCCTTCGAGCTCTCGTTGTGGACCATGAAGTTGGCGGCATAGTTGTCTTCCAGTGCATATCCTTCATCGCTCAGGCGGTCGCAGAACCAGATGCAGGCTTCCCAGGCGTTCATCTTCCGGCCGTCGATGGTGAAAGTCAGTTGCGAGCCGTCGGGGCGTTTGTCGTCGGTCCAGTCGTCGTCAGCGTAGACCTCGGCATTGATCATGAGCTTTGCGAGCAGGAAATGAGCCACCGGGCGAGTGATCCTACCGTAGTAGTTGCCTTGTCGGTTGCTGTGCTCGTCGGGCAGGTATGGAGCAACCTCCATCAACTGGTTGACGATCCATCTGAACGTTTCGCTCCGCTCCGACTGGCTGATGGTGCTGACTTTCGCATGGCTGTCGGTCACCAGTGGGATGCGTCCGTAGAGGTCCATCAGGTAATAACAGAACATCGCCCGTATGGCTTTCACCTCCGCTTCGTAGCTGCTGCGCTCGCCGGAGGTGAGCAGCGTCTGGTGCGTTTCGATCTGGTCGAGGCTCTGGTTGCACAGCATGACGACCTTGTAAAGATAGGTCCAGGTGTCGTAGAGTGGAGCGTCACTTGGCGTCCAGGTATGCAGATAGAGGTGCTGCCAGAATCCACCGTCGTACCAGTCGCCTCCTCTGGTGGGGATGATGGCCTCGTCCGTGGTGAACGTATTGTAGTCGTAGACGCCGCGGTAGGTGCCTTGCAGGCCTTGACTGTCGCTGTCTCCACCGATGTAATTATACAATGTGGCGACGGCGTTGATATACAGTTGGGAGGCAGATGTGTAGGCTTTGTTTTCGGTAATCAGCCCTTCGGGATGTTCGTTGAGGCACGATGCGAGGAGCAGGACGAGAAGTAGCGCTCCCGTCTTTGCGCTTCTGCAGGCGGGCAACGGCTTATGATGGATGTGGAAGTGTTTCATGCGACAGGGTGGAATATCGTGGTAATGTGTTCGTTTCAGATGGCTTGTCTTTGGCGGAGCGTGCGTTCGGCTTTCGTTCGGAAGGTCAGAACTGAATGCTGACGCTCATGCTGTAGGTGCGACTGGGCGGGTAGCTGCGCTTGTCGTCAATGCCGAGCGTGTTGCTCACCACGTAGCTGTTGATCATAGGCGTCAGCCCACTGTAGCCCGTAATGGTCGCAAAGTTGTTGACGGAGCATGAAATGCGGAGCGCACTGATATACTTCCGGTGTTTCAGGGGCACATTCCAGCCGATGGTGAGATAATCGAAGTTGAGGTAATCGCCTTTCTCCAACCAGTAGTCAGTGGCCGTCTGGTCCTTGATGTTACGTTCCGGTGCGCCTGTCATGACGTTATAATCCGGGAAGCTAGACATGTTCATGTAGGTCAAGGCCGTACCGTTGTAGATCTTATGTCCGAAGGCTCCGTTCATCTGCAGCGATATGTCGAAGTCGCGGAAGCGGAAACTGATGTTTGATCCGAGCGTCATTTTCGGCGTCGCCTGTCCCGCGACGTAGCGGTCTCCGCCGTCTTCGATGTTCACGTCTCCGCTCTCATCGATGTCCGCAATCTCGTAGCGGTAGCTCCCGTCGCTGTTTTTGGCGAGTCCGGTGCAGTGAGGCAGGTAGAAGACTCCTAACGGCTGGCCCACGATCTGATAAACTACGTTGTTGTCGCCTCCGTGAAATCCGGCTCCGTTGAGTGATCCGATGCTGGTGATGCTGCTGGCTGTCATGGTCGTTCCGTTAAGGTCTCCCGAGAGTGAAATCAGCTTATTCTTCTGGAAAGAGAGGTTCACGTTGATGTTGAGTTCCATGTCTTTGCGGGCGATAGGTGTCGTCCCGAGTCCCAATTCGAATCCACTGTTGCTCATGGAGCCTAAGTTTGCCAGCAGTTTGGGGTAAGGGAATGGCGGCACAGGCACGTCATACTGGTAGAGCATGTCACGTGTGCGACTGTAATAGTATTCGGCCGAGAGCACTAAGTGGTTACTCCAGAGTCCGAGGTCGGTGCCAATGTTGAAGTTGCTGCGTGTCTCCCATTTCAGGTCCGGATTTGCATTGCGCATGCTGACCATCGTCACGGTGGGCGAGCCGTTGTAGTTCACGATGCCGTTAGCCTGCAGGAGCAGTAGCGAATTGTAGGAGTCGATGCCGCCTAAATTGCCCGACAGGCCGTAGCCGATGCGGAAATCCAGCTTGCTGATGGCCTTGATATTCTTGAGAAAGGCTTCCTGCTTGGCATCCCAATTCAATGAGACGGATGGGAAGAATCCCCATTTGTGGTTGTCTCCGAACATGCTGCTGCCGTCGGCACGCGCCGAGAGCGCGAGCGTGTAGCGGTTCATGAGCCGGTAATTGACGCTGCTCATCAACGACGCCAGTGACGGATCCTCGTAGTCGCTGCCTGTTCCGCCGTAGGGACGGATGGAGCCCGCCCCCAGGTTGTCATAGCCGAGCTCGTTGGTGGTGAATCCTTTGACGAGGGTCCAGAATCCGCTCCGGTCGCTCTTTTGATACTCCCCGAGTAGCGTGATGTCGAGCGCGTGGATGTCGGCAGTGAGATGATAGTCGAGCCGTGCATTCCCCAGCCAGTCCTGACTCTTGTGTTCGCCACGGACAGCCTGCCCCTGTCCCCACACCCAAGTGGGACAGAACTGCGCGTTCTCGGTGCTGTTGTAGCTGTAGGAGCCGAACAGTGTCAGATCGAGTGACTGCTTCCTGCGTGCGCTTACCTTATTATATAGGTGGAAGGCAAGCTCCAAATGTGTGTTGAAGTTGAGGTTTTTCTCGTCGTTTTTTTCATGCAGCAGTGCGTGCGGCGGATTGATCTGTGAGGCCGTGGAGTTCTTGTTCCAGTTGCCATTGCCGTCCATTCCGGCCGGGAATGTGGGATTCTGGGCTGCCGCCGAGTAGAATAACTTCTGCACGTCGAATATGTATTCATTTCCGGCCGATGAGCCGAAAGCCCCTAAGTTGATGTCCACGTGGCGGTCGAAGGCCTGCTGGTGCAGGTCAAACTTGGCCACGAAGTTATGCTGGTCTTTGGTTTTGATGATGGTGTTGTGATGCTGCCAGGCGAGCGAAGCCCGATAGTTAGACTGCTCAGCGCCTCCGTTGAACGAGACGTGATGATTGGTTGTGACGCCCATCCGCGTGATGGCGTTCGGAAAGTCGGTGTCGAATCCGCCGTCGTTGTAGTCGAGTCCCAACCGCTGAGCCGTTGTCAAGTAGTCGTTTCGGCGCAGCATGCCGATGTTTTTGTAGACCGATTCAAAGCCGATATTGCCGTCATAGGAGATGTGGAAAGCGTCTCCACGCCCCTTTTTGGTTTTCACTTCGATCACGCCGGAGGCCCCCCGCGAGCCGTACTGGGCCGTCTCAGCAGCGTTCTTCAATATGGAGAAGCTTTCAATGTCGGCCGGATAGACGGTCGAAAGCGTCTCGAGATCTGAGTAGACGCCGTCAATGATGACCAGCGGATCGTTTCCGCCGGTGATGGAGGTCGTTCCCCGGACGCGCACACTGCTGAGCATGGCCATACGGTCGGCCCCGCTGTTGCTCACATTCACGCCGGCTGCCTGTCCACTCAGCGCGTCGAGCGAGTTGGTGACAAGGCCTTTGTTCATGCGTTCTTCGGTGACAATGTCAACCGAATGGGATGCGAGCGAGTCTCTCCGCTGTGCTTCGGACGGCAGGGCGATGACGGCTGCCAGTCCGAGCAGGATGGACATCCTTTTTTTCATGGTCGCTTAAGTGTTTATGGTCGTCGCAGCAAAGATAAGCTAATTATTTCAGAGATGCAAGCATACGGGGCAAAAGAATTTTCCGGACGCGCCAGTCTTGCTCCCGCCTGTTGTGCTTCAGATGCGTGGGAGTTATCTTTTTTTTTCTCAAAGTCAAGATTTTCGGTGTGCGGATCATCCTTTTTTCGCCGTTTTTCACTATATTTGCAGCATCGCGTGACCGATTCCGGTTCGTACGGAAACCAGTGAAAAATGAATCATCAAACGTTTATGAAACCTTACCATGCTATTCTTGTCTTCCTCGTATTGTTGGGCAGTGCCGTCCTGTCGGGCGTTTCAAGCTATGGACATACGCGTGATGGGCTGGTCAGTGAGATGAACCAGGCCTTGGCGCTCACGCTTCAGACCAAGCAGGAGGGATGGATCACGCCCGATACAATACACGACTATCGGCGTCATCTGAAGACCGCGGCGCTGCGGGAACATTCGTTCGTCTATTATGCCATGGACAACCAAGCCCGCAATCTGTGCAGCGACCGAATGAGATGGAGGTCGGACGACCGTACCTATACGTTCCAGGGCTATGCCGACTTGTCGTCCTGGGCCATTCTCGGGATGTCCGATCAGCGTCTGTCGGCATCGCTTTCGCTGCTGGCAGTCATATGGATGGTCTTTGTGCTTGCCTATTTCCGCAAGCATAGAGAAGGCTTGCAGGTCCTCGGCAACATCGTCTACCACGTGCGGGAACGCGCATTCTATGACCTCAGCCACCGTCCGATCGCGCTCACCCCGATGCAGGAGCAGCTGATGGAGCTGTTTTTCAGCTCTCCGGGTTACAGTCTGTCGAAAAGCGAGATCTGCGACGCGCTCTGGCCTAACAAGCCTGACGCGAGCGAGACTCTCTACACGCTGATCCGCCGGATCAAACCGATCGTTGAGGAACAAGGCCGTCTCCGCATCGTCTCCGACCGCGGAAAGGCTTACCGACTGACCGTAGGCGGCTGACAAAACGAAAATACCGCCATTAAAAGCGGCTGACAGCGGCCGACCGTGAAATGTCAGACATATGTCAGACAGTTTTTTTGTTCGTTTCATCCTGTCATACTATATTTGCCCCAAAAAACAACGATGAAACGACAGTTGATGATTATCACGGCGTTGGCTGCTGCGCTTTGCATGAAGGCGCAGGATGACAGAGAAGTGCAATTGGATGAAGTCCGCGTGGAGGCAGCACGCATCATCCGGAAGCCCGACGGGCAACTGATCCTGCCATCCGACGCCCAGAAGCGTGCCTCGACCAACGGATATACGCTGCTCGGCAAGCTTGCCCTGCCCAAGTTGCGCGTGGATGAAGTGCTGCACACCATCGTCTACAAGGGCAACACGGGACAAGTGCAGCTGCGGATCAACAACACCTTGGCTTCGAAGGATGACCTGCTGGCCTTGGATCCCATGACGGTGAAGGGCGTGGACGTGATCGACAATCCGGGCGTCCGCTACGGCTCGGACATTGCATGCGTGATCAACGTCCGCATGCTGCGCGTGGACGAGGGCTGCACCTTGGGCTTCGACGCGGTCAATGGACTGACGACGTGGCGAGGCGACAACATGGCTTACGGGCGATGGAACCGTGGCCGGTCGGAGCTTGGAATGACATACGACTTTACCTATAAGGATTTTGACGGCAACCGATACAGCGAACGGGCCGACTATCTGCTCGCTGATGGCTCAACCAAGACCGTCACCCGAGCTGACGAAGCTGCACGCCGGCGCAGTTTCGGGCATAATATCCAGTTGAAATATAATTTGGCCGACTCAGCCTCGTATGCCTTTCAGGCCACGTTCTCGCTCGACATGAATCACGATCCGGGCAGTCCCCATGCGCTTCGCGTTATCTCAGGCGATCAGAACAACTTGACTTCGACTTTCGTGCAGGGACACGACCGCTCGCCCGTTCTCGACCTTTACTTCTTCCGCCAGCTCACTCCCCGTCAGTCGGTCACGGCCAACGTGGTAGGTACCCAGATCGCGACCCATGAGAAGAACTATATGGACGAAGGGTCGCCTTATGGCTATTTTACCCGCGGCCGAACGTGGTCGCTGCTCTCGGAGGTGATCTATGAGAACCGTCTGAAGCTGCTCACGCTCTCCTTGGGACTGCGCCAGCGCCTGAAATACACGCGCAACGCATACAGCGGCGACGTGGAATCGGTCAACCGGATGCACAATGACGGGCTCTATTTCTTTGCAGAAGGGAAGGGAATGCTGCACCGGTGGGGCTACGTGGCAGGCCTTGGCGCGAGCCGGGAGCATTACAGTCAGGGCGCGTCACGCTATACCTACTGGCTCTTCCGGCCGAAAGCGACGCTCACGTATGACATTGCACCGGCCTGGAATTGGCGCTATTCGTTCGAGATCAGTCAGCATATTTCCCAGATCGCCATGATCAGTGACACGCGCATACGCGTGAACAGCATGGAGTGGATGGTGGGGAATCCCGATCTGAAGCCTAATCGCGTGATGACAAATCAGTTGCAGCTCTCGTTCACAAAGCCTTGGCTGACAAGCCGCATCTTGGCCGAATTCCGGATGAACCGTCATGTCAATATGCCGAATTTTATCCGGTCTGACGACAACCAGTTTCTCTACACGCAGACCAACCAGCATAGTTGCGATATGATCTACGTCCGTAACGACATGCGCTGGGAGGCCATTCCCAATCGGCTCTCGGCTTCCATTGAGGCCGGAATCTACCGCTTCTTCAACCGCGGCGACGACTACCGCCACTATCTCACCGCTTACAACGTTGGCGGAAACCTCCAGGCCTATCTCGGCCGATGGACGCTGACGGCCAATGCCGACAACGGATGGAAGTTCATGGAGGGTGAGACGTGGAACCGCCAAGGAGCTGCCGTCTACCTGACGTGCAGCTACCGCCTTGGCGCATGGGATCTGTCGATCTATTGGCAGCATCCTTTCGAGCGGGCACCGAAGACGTTTCACGGTGCGGTCGTCAACCGGTTGGTCCACAAGACGATGGAGATGAGGCAGGCGGACCTCGGCAACATGGTGAGTATCAACATTACCTGGAAATACAATCGCGGACGCCAGTACCGTGCGATCAACAAGCGATTGGAGAACAAAGACACGCAGACCGGCGTGCTCCGACAGCAATGAGAAAGCTCCTGCCCTTCATCCTGCTGCTGATCATCGGCGGTTTGATCATCGCCGACCAGATCCCTTTCACTGACGGCCGGACGCCGGCGAAGCGCTTCGAGGAAGGAATGAACTTCGTGGAGTTCACAACCTACGTCGACCCCGACCTAGGCTACAGCTTCGAGTATCCAGTATTCTTCAGCCGGGAAGATCTGCCCACGTTCGGCATCGGGCATGTGCGGTTTGGTTACCATGCCGATTCGGCCAACATTGTGATCGAATGCCGCGTGATGCCGGGGCGCTTCAGGAATGGCCGGAAGGATGATGACGTGGAGACGGGGGCGGTGGATGGTGTGGATGGTCACCGTTTTTTCACCCATTATGTGCGCCATCAGGGATGCTGGTATGTCCTCACAGTCTACTATCCCGATGCTTACCGACAGGCCTTGGAACGCCTGCTCTATCGGGTGAAAATATGGTCGCCTTTTCCCGAAATGATACCCTCCTTGAGGCAGAGCTGACATGTGGCTCGGCCGGAGCTATCCTTTCGACGGCCCGGAGCATAGCTTTCGGCGGCCCGGAGCATAGCTTTCGACGGTCCAAAGCTATGCTTTGCTAACTCTTTGATTATCAAATGGGTATCAGGTATGTTTGCGGCATGGATGCGAGAGCGGAATTATGTCCATGCGAAATGAGAAATGTTGACTGTGAATTGATGATTTATTAAGTGATAGGATTTCATTAATGGCGGGTCGGTGCGGATGTTTTGTCAATGCGAATCGAGGAATGTTGAGCGTGGGATGACGCAGAATTTATCTGTGATATTTTATCACGGGAATGCAGGGACAGGCACAAGACCCTCACCTGCATGATGTTATGAGATTATTGCATATAATCTCATAAGCTCACAACTTGAAAATGTTGCGTGTTGAATGATGAAATGGTTAACCTTGATAATACGCCAGAGGCTAAAATATGTCAATCATTCAGGACTGCCCGCTTCCTTTCGTGCGCCGTCTCCGGATGGCACATGGGCGGTCGGGATATGACTGGCGGATCGCCTGATGATCGCGGCAAAGATCAACTGTTGGATGGCGCGCTCTTGCGGGCTTTGGCTTCCTTGGCTTTCTGTTTCAAGACTTCGAGGCGGTTGTAGACATGACTGCGGGTATGATTGATCTGATAACGATAGACCATGCTCGTGAAGAGGAAGTAGACGAGCACCTGTATCCACAGTGCTTGATACTCTGTCCGGATATCTGCAAGTGTCGCACCCATGGAGCTGATGCGAAGGTAGCCACGGATACCGAACGTGGACGGAAAGAGCCAGGATATGCCCTGCCAGAAGCTGGGGATGTCAGACTGGGGCCAACTGATACCACTCAGGAATAGCAAAGGAACGGAGGTGAAGACGACGAGCAGCATGACGTTCTCGCGATAGCGCACGACACACGACATCGCCATGCCGAAGAAGATGCACGACAAGACGTAAGGTAAGAGCAGACCGATGAGAGTCGAAGCTGTTGCCATGGTTGTGAAGTGGAAGAAGCGTGGCACGCAGAGCGTGATATATGCCGACATCACGGCATAGATCATGAAGTAGGCCATCGACTTGCCGAGCACAATGCGGAAGATGCCGTTATAATGTCGGCTGATCGGAACCAAATCCTGATAGCGGTTGTTCTCGCGTGCGGTACCGGCGGAAAGTCCGATACCGAGCAGAAGGGTCTGTTGCAGAATGAGCATCAGCACGCCCGGGATGAGCGCATTGCCGTATCCGCCGGTGGCATTGAATATCTGCACCTCGTCGAAGTCTAACGGTCGGCTGCTGATCGCCTCGTCCCGGGCTGTGACACTGTTGGACTGCGTGATCTGTATTTGCGTACTCATCTCTTGGCTGACAGCCTGAGCCGATTGGAAGATGGCCTTGTAGGTGAGCATCAGACTCATGTCGCAGTAGACGCCCACATGGCATTGCTCGCCGCGATGGAGTCGGGTTGAGAAGTCGGCTGGAAAATAGAGCACGCCCCGTACGGCCTGTTTGCCGACAAGATCCTTGGCCTCTTCGAGGTCGTTGCAATAGTAGGCCACTTTCGTGTCAGGGCTTGCGTCGAAGTGACGGATGAACTCCCGGGATGACTGACTGTGGGAACGGTCGACGATGGCCACCGGTACGTCTCGGACAACCTCATTGTTATAGATCCACGAATAGAGCAGGGGATAGAGCAATGGGACGAGAATGAAGAAGATCAACACACCCTCATCAGTGACCGTAGAGCGAATCTCCTTGGCCCAGATATAGCACATGTCCTTGACACCATCGATGATTGTCAATAATAGAGTCGACTTTCTGGTGGTGTTGCTTGTACTGTCCTGATAGTTGTCTGTATGTTGGTCGTTGTTCATCTTGTTGATTCTTTTGCTGTTCGTCTCTCATAAGTCACGTCCGCATATCCTATGGGATGTAGATATATTTCAGCATGGCGGTCTTGATATGATTGATGTTCAGCATCGGCAGGGCAAAGAAGGCGAGGAGAGCGGCAAGATGTAGCCAGCAGTCGCTCAATGGGAAGCCGTTGAAAATGCTGATCTGATAGATCATATAGAAATGACGCAGGGGAAAGAGTTGGGCGATGGCTTGAATCATCGGATCCATTGCGACAACCGGAAATGTTGCGCCCGAGGCAGAGAAACTGACTACGGACCATAGGGAACAGACACTCATTGACATGCGCAGAGATGGCATGAGGGCGAAGATGAAGATACCGAATCCCTGGCATGCAAGTACGGCGAGCAGGCCGATCAGCAATAAAGGAATCGGGCCGCCCGAATGTGGGAAGCCTAATATATAGAATATGTAGTACTCAAAACCATAGAAGATAGTGAGAAAAGTCAATGTCTGCGGGAACATCTTACCGGCGATGGCGACATGGATGTTGTTGTCCGAGAGGGCTATCCATTCCTTTGCCGTCTTGAATTTAAGTTCCGTTCCGATAGAGTAGGGGGTGATGAGGAAGATGAAAAGCATGAGCAGTCCCGGCACCATGCTGGTGGTCAGGTAGACGTTGTAATTCGACCAGGGATTGTTGATCATGTGAAGATCGAGCGTGATCGGTTGCAGGATCGTCCGGATCTCTTCAGAAGTCTTGCCGACGGCCGACAGTTTTGTGGCTGCCACCCCGGCTGACCCTAAGGTAGAGATAGTCTTCAAGTCTTTGAAAAGCATGGATCCTGCCAGGATCGTCACACTGCTGTAGTAGAAAGAAATCTTTGGTTGACGGGAGCTGAGCAGCTCGTCAGTCGTTCCCTTTGGGATGAGCAGGAAAGCATAGATCTCGTTTTTCTGTATAGCCTCACGAGCCTCATTCATGTTCGGATAGTGAGCTATGACATGTGAAGCTTGGAAAGAATCAAGGTTCCGAATCATCTTCCGCGACACAGAGGTGTTATCCTGGTCAACCACACCTACGGGCAATTCCATCGGCTGTCCTTCGTTCATCAGTGAGGTGAAGAAGAAGATCATGCAGACAGGGAAGATAAGCATGCAGAAGAGATAGATGGGATTGCGTCGCAGAATCCCACACTCGCGAAGGGCAATATGATAGATCCGCTTGATCATTCGTCCCTATCATTCCTCCTTGATGATCAGTGACATGCCGGGACGGAGCCCGTCAAATTTCTCCGTAGGACGTGCTTTCACCTCGAATGTCTTCAGGTCGTACTGGCCATTTGCTTTCGTTGCCTTCCAGACTGCATAGGACCCTTGGTCCTTGATGTAGAAGACACGCATCTTCAGATGCTTGTTAAAGGCAGGCGAGAAGGCTGTAAAGGTGTCTCCGATCTTCAACCCTTGCAGTTGGTCCTCACGCACATTAAACGTCCCCCACTGGTCATCGAGGATGGAAATGCTCATAATCGGTGACCCTAAACCGACCAGTTCGCCGACCTTCGGGTAGACATCGCTGACCTCGCCTTCCACATTCGAGACCTGGACCGTTTCCTTCAACAGAGACTTGACCACCTCAACCGCACTCTTCGCAGCCTGCGAATTCTTTGCGGCAATGGTCTTCTCCTGCGCACGGGCACCGTTTTTTGCCATTTCGTATTGACTTTGGGTAGCCTTGACTTGGGCTTCTGTGGCTTTGTAAGCGGCAAAAGCCTCATCGCGTTTCTGTCCGCTTATCACACCCTCATTATAGAGATTCTGCATGCGGGTGTAGGTTTTTTGTGCGATTTCATTGGCAGCCATCGCCTGTTGATACAACTGGTAGGCTCCCTGAATCTGTTCTTTCCGCACGCCTTCTGCCGTCATGCTCTGGACCGCTTCTGCCGCCTCTCCGGTTGCTTCGGCAACTTTCTTTTGTGCATCCACCTCCGGAACTTCGAGAATGGCAAGTGTATCTCCGACATGAACGAAGTCTCCTTCTTTCACTCTTATCTCAACCACGCGGCCCGGAAGTTTTGAGGAGACACGGTATTCGGACACTTCCACTTCGCCCTGAATGATCTCTGGCGTGCGCCCAAGGGTGAAGAAACCTATCAATGCAACGATGACAACTACTGATGCAAAGCCTAATACGGCAAGTAAAATATTGTTGTGTTGTGATTTTGCTGACATAATTCGATTTATTCTAATACGCCAAGTGCCTTCAAGAGGTTAACTTGCGTTAATTTAACTTCTACTTCTGCGTCTATTTTTTGGCTCTGGGCCTGTTGCCAGGCTGTCTGTGCAGCCATGACATCCGTGATGTCCATCACGCCTTCCTTGAATCCCAGGTTGGCACATCTCAAGTTTTCGTCTGCGCTTTTCAGATTCTGAGTGGCCATGATAAATTTCTTCTGTGCTTCCCGAACCTTGAATTTGCTTTGTGAAATCTGCAGGTTTATCTTTTCTTGAAGGTCGCTGAGCTGCGTAATGGCCACCTCTGTGGCTGCCTTGGAGGCACGAACCTTGTATCTCCCGTCGAACCAGTTCCAGACCGGGACCTGAACCATGATACCGACATTCCATACGCCGGAAAACTTCTTTTCAAAGCCGTTGAAGACATTTGGATTAGAAATCATGTAGCCTCCGGTCAGAGCTATGTGCGGCAGATAGGCTGCCTGCACCAGCCGGGTGTTTTGGATGCTCATGTCAACGGCATTCTGCAGCATTCTGATCTCTGGCCTTGCGTTCAGCGAGGTGTCATTGATATGAGAGAGATCCGTATCGCTTGGATCCAGCGTATCTTTGTATTCGTCGGCCAAAATAATCTTCTCTTCAAGCGGGAGGCCGCATATCTGACAGAGAAGCATCTGTGCCAGCGAGAGCCCGTCTTCCACTTGGGTAACCTGCATGTCTGCTTCGTTGACTTTGACCGCTACTTTCAGTCCGTCTGCCCTTGTGGCCACTCCCTCCTTAATCATCTTTTGGACATCCGTGTTCAATTTGTTCACGAGATCCCGATAGCTGTTGGCAAGCTTCTGTTTCTGTCGTAAAGATACAATTGTCCAATAGGTCTGGTCGATGTTGTAGAGTGTTGTCTGTGTCTTTAGGTCAAGGTCATTGGATGCAATTTCTTCGCCGATGTCTGCCATCTTGTTGGATGCGATGATCGCGCCACCCATATATATAGGTTGGCGAAGCATGATCATCCCCGTCCAAAGATTTCTGTTATCTGTCCGGAATGCATCGGCAATGCCTTGCCCGAATTGGTCTCCGGCTTGCGCAAGTGAACCACCCATCTGATTCAGAATTGTTCCAAAGTCTTGCGCAACTTGCGGGGAGATCAGTCCGTTCTGGGCAAGTCCGGTAAGCAAAGTCGACATGTTGGTCGAGAGACCGGCCATTGCGTTGGTTCCCAAGTGTCCAAGTGCCGCTTTCTGACCATTGTTCAGGATGGAGATTTCTTTGTTAAAGTATTGATATCCGCCTGCTGCATCAACCTTCGGAAGATACTTCGTGCGGGCCGATTTGCGAATGTTCTTCGCAATGTTCTGGTTTAGTTTGGAGATGTTGAGTTGTTTATTGTTGCGCAAGGCCAGTGCTCGGCAACTGTCCAGCGTTAGGACTCGTTGTGCCTGAACCCCCAAAGTGAGAAGCCAGAAACCTGAAATAAAAAAAAGTTTCTTCATCTTTCTATTCAAAAGTAAAGCTCTTGGAACCGATCATATTGCCATCCGCGAAGATGCTCACATGATAGGTTCCTCCGACGAGTGTCTGACTTACGTTCCAGAAAAGGGTCATAGGGGTTTCCTGTCCGCCATATTCGACGCTCTTCTTCATGGTACTTGTCAGAAACTTATTCTCATAATTGAAGGCACCTGCGTTGCCTAAAGTGGCTCCGGTCGGTGATGTTATTCTCACATAAACAGTCTTCATGCCACTGCCGGCCGTTACATTCTTGGCCAAAGTGAAACTCACTTGGATGATCTTACATTTACTCATCTGTTCTGTGGGCTTGTTTCTCTTGTTTCGGGCGGTCATGTTTATGTTGGTCGCATCCAGCTGGGCGGCTATTGCCACTTTCTCAGAGAGTGATGCCTTTTCGGTGTTCAGACCTTCAATTTGACGTGTCGCCTCGGCATATTGACCTTTTACGCGTGTGTTTTCTTCCGTCAGATTCTGGTTCAGACGATTCAGTGAGTCAATCTCCATGACATAGCTGCGCAGAACGGCACGTACGGTTGCGAGTTCCTTTTTCAGTCTGGCGATCTCTCGGGCATCCGTGCTTTTTGTCTCTTTCAGTTCCTGCAGCAGCCGCTGTGTTTTCTCCTGCTCGGCGGTCAGCTGTGCTACGATTGAGTCATTGTTGATCTGTGTTTTCATCTCGCTGTACTGGTTGGCAAACTGTTGATATTCGTTTTCCATTTCCTTTTTATCCAATTCAGCGAGTTCCTGCATGGCCTGATTCTGCTTCTTCTGTTTTTCGAGACTAAAATAGAGGTAGCTGATGCCTCCGATGAGTATTAAAACTACAAGAAACAGTGGTATGATGATTTTCTTGTTCATTGAATATGATGACGTCTGTTTTCACGTGCAAATTTAAAGTTTTTATCTTAAATGCCAAAGAAAATTGTGATAGAATGCCCCAATAGACTATTTTTTTTGCATTTTTAGATAGAACTTCGTCCAAATTTAAAAATATTTTTTATATTTGCGGAATAAAACTAAAGACATGTCAAAGAGAAGAAATGGTTTTTTCTATCGTGCGTTCGACTTGTACTATGACGGGTTTAAGCATATGACATTGGGTAAAACCCTGTGGGCCATTATCATTATCAAGCTCTTAGTCATCTTTCTGGTCCTGAAACTGTTTTTCTTCCCTGATTATATCAAGGAACACGCAAAGGGCGGGGACAAGGCTACTTTTGTTTCTGAACAAGTCATGGAACGTAATCATTAATCATTAAATCAATATGTTAAACAATTTGTTATTAGACATTAGTGTTGGTACAATCGATTGGTCACGGGCGCAATTTGCCTTGACCGCTATTTACCACTGGCTCTTCGTCCCACTCACATTGGGCTTGGCAGTGATCATGGGAATAGCAGAGACCTGTTATTACCGGACGAACAAAAGATTCTGGAAGGATATTGCACGGTTTTGGCAAAAGCTGTTCGGAATCAACTTCGCAATGGGGGTTGCGACCGGAATCATCCTCGAATTTGAATTTGGAACCAACTGGAGCAACTATTCCTGGTTTGTCGGCGACATATTCGGGGCGCCGCTGGCGATAGAGGGAATCATCGCCTTCTTTATGGAATCCACCTTTGTTGCGGTGATGTTCTTCGGTTGGAAGAAGGTCTCTCCGGGATTCCATTTGGCATCAACGTGGCTGACAGGACTTGGCGCCACGATTTCAGCATGGTGGATCTTGGTGGCCAATTCGTGGATGCAGTATCCGGTTGGACAGACTTTCAATCCCGACACGATGCGCTTTGAAATGACAAGTTTCATGGATGTGGCGCTGTCACCAGTTGCTGTTGACAAGTTCTTCCACACGGTGACCTCCTCGTGGATCATCGGTGCAGTGTTCTGTGTAGGTGTCAGTTGCTGGTATCTCTTGAAACGTCGGGAGGAGCAACTGGCCAAGAAGAGCATCAAGATAGGTGCCATCGTCGGCTTAGTCGCTTCATTGCTGGCAGCCATGACCGGTGACAATTCTGCTTACATGGTCGGCAAAACCCAGCCGATGAAGTTGGCTGCCATGGAGGCACTGTATAAAGGCGGCCAGAGCCAAGGCCTGACGCTCGTTGCTGCCGTGAATCCTTTCAAGCAGCCGGATTATGTGAACGAACAGGAGCCTGCTATGCGCCTTGCAATCCCCAACTTGCTTTCGTTCCTGGCAACCCGCGACTTCAACGGTTACGTACCGGGGGTGAACGACATCCTCAACGGTTATGTCACCCCGCAAGGTGAGAAGTTACCCTCGCTCAAAGAGAAGGTAACCATGGGCAAGAAAGCCATTGACGCAGTTGCAAAATACCGTAAAGGGGACATGAGTGATGCCAACCGGAAAGTGATCATGGACAATATCCAGTATTTCGGTTATGGTTATGTGAAGTCTGCTGATCAGATTGTGCCGCCTATCCCGATCACGTTCTGGAGCTTCCGCCTCATGGTCGGCATCGGATGTATGCTCATTCTGTTCTTCGTCTTGGCGCTGTTCTTCGTCTACAAGAAAGATCTCGCCGACGTGAAGTTCAAGTGGTTCCATGTCCTGGCGCTGATCTTCATTCCCCTGGCCTATATTGCGAGCGAGAGCGGATGGATCGTTGCCGAGATGGGACGCCAGCCCTGGACCATTCAGGACATGCTGCCGACCTGGGTTGCCGTGAGTGATCTGAAGTCGGGCAGTGTCGCCCTCACGTTCTTCATCTTCTTAGTGCTCTTTACGACGATGTTGGCCGTCGAGATCAGCATATTGTGCAAGCAGATCAAGAAAGGACCGGAGCATTCGGCCGTCGTGGAAAGTACAAACAATCTATAATCCTAAAAGCATACAAATATGAATGAATATATTTTTCTTCAGCATTATTGGTGGTTCTTGGTATCAGTGCTCGGAGCCCTGCTGGTCTTTCTGATGTTTGTCCAAGGAGCCAACTCTCTGATCTTCGCGCTTGGCCGGACGCCCGGCGAGCGCAGGCTTGTCATCAACTCTACCGGTCGCAAATGGGAGTTCACGTTCACCACGCTGGTCACCTTTGGCGGTGCTTTCTTCGCGTCGTTCCCATTGTTCTACAGCACCAGTTTCGGCGGGGCCTACTGGCTCTGGATGGTTATCCTCTTCTCGTTTGTGCTTCAGGCGGTCAGCTATGAGTTTCAGAACAAGTTGGGCAACTTTCTTGGAGCGAAGACATTCCAGGTTTGTTTAGTCATCAACGGAATTCTTGGCCCGCTGCTCTTGGGCGGTGCCGTGGCTACATTCTTCGATGGATCCAATTTCGTTGTCAACAAACTGAACCTCGTCGACGGTCTGCAGCCGGTCATCAGTAAATGGGCTAACGCCAGCAATGGCCTCGACGCGTTGCTCGATCCGTGGAATCTGATTTTCGGCCTGGCGGTGTTCTTCCTCGCCAGAGTATTAGGGCTGTTCTACATAATTAATAATGTAAACGAAACAACCCTCAGAAGCCGGGCTCGCATACACATGCTATGGAATGCCGGAATCTTCCTGATTCTCTTCCTTACTTTCTTCGTAAGGTTGCTGCTCAAGGATGGATATGCCTATGATGCCACGACGGGTGCCATCATGATAGAACCATTAAAGTATTTCAACAACTTTGTTGACATGTGGTATCTGGCGGTTGTTCTCCTTGTCGGAGTAGCCCTCTTGCTCTATGCTCTTGTGCGCACCATCCTGTCGACCACCTATACCAAAGGCATCTGGGCGGCCGGTATCGGTGTCGTACTTGTGGTGATCGCGCTGTTCCTGTGCGCAGGATGGAACAATACGGCCTATTATCCGTCAAACGCCGACCTGCAGAGCAGTCTGACCATTGCCAACAGTTGCAGCAGCCACTTCACGCTCAAGACCATGGCGATCGTGTCGCTCTTCATTCCCTTTGTCCTCGCTTACATCGCCTATGCCTGGCATGCCATGGACAAAAAGAAGCTCGACATGGAAGAAATCTCACACGATGACGTTTACTAAACGATACTGACCCACTGACAGGAGGATGCGCGGGACATGGGAAAGAGAATCCTTCATGGATGACCGATGAAGGATCCGATTAACCCGAATGCTTTCGCTCGTCTTCCTGTCAGTTCGTTTTAGTATCCTCTCACTGATCCATTTTCTACCTATGAACAAGTTTTTCTGCTTTTCTCATCATCTCAAGCGCCACTTTGCGCTGTTGACTTTGCTGCTTCTCGGGCAACTCTCCATGTCGGCCCAAAATACAAACGACACCCTTCGCCATGAAGTTCTCTTTAAGACAACGATGGGCAACATAAGGGTCGTTCTGTACAACGAGACGCCCCGCCACCGTGACAACTTCCTCAAACTCGTCCGCGAAGGCTATTACGACGGCAACCTCTTTCATCGGGTGATCAGCAATTTCATGATCCAGTCGGGTGACTCCACGACGCGCCATGCACAGCCGGGACAGCCGGTCGGATTGTATTCGCCCGACTATACGATCCCTGCCGAGATCCGCTTTCCGCAGATCTTCCACAAGCGCGGCGCCCTTGCGGCTGCCCGAGAGCCTGACGATGTGAACCCTGATTTTGCCTCCTCGGCATCACAGTTCTATATTGTCTACGGCCGACGGATGACTGAAGACATGCTCGATCACGCCCAGGCGCGTCTCGATCAGGCCACGCACGGCACGGTAAAACTGACGCCTGAGATCCGTCAGGTCTACAACCGGATCGGCGGCACGCCCCATTTAGACGGGCAATATACGGTCTTCGGCGAAGTGACAGAAGGCTTGGACGTGGTGAAGAATATCCAGTGGGTGGAGACGGATGACAAGGATCGGCCCGTCGAAGATGTGCGGATCATTCGAGCCACGGTGGTCCGCTGACGGCATTTGGGTAATCTGCTGTCTCCGCCTCATGGAAATCTGTCAGGCGAATAGGCGCGCCAGGAACGCATCAAGGCTGAGGCTGTCGTGACGAAAGGTTGTTCGCCAAATGTAGCAAGATCATAGAATGTCTACCATCGTCGTTCCGACGGCTGGCAGGCCTACAGCTCTTTTTTCAAGATAATTCCTGTTTTTCAATTGTCAGAATCAGCTTCAGAAACGGCGGATTCCATCTGAAAATCCCCGGAAACATGGCGCTTTTCTTCGCGTTGTCATGCTTCCGGGGCCCCATATGTATGCTTTTGCCTTGCTGAATGCCCATTTTGGGCTCGCTATAGTTGTCATCCGGCCAGCCCAGATGATAGCTCCGGGTTGCCCGAACGATAGCTCTGCCGAAGCCGAATGATAGCTTTGGACCGGACGCAGCGATTTTTTCGTGTCCAAAGCATAGTTTTCCGCCCGTTTCAGCACATTCGTTTTTCCGTCCGGGATTTCTTTCCCTCCCTTCCGAGGCCATTCGTGAGACGGTTTGTCAAATGTTTTGGCTGCCTTTTTCCGGACTGCTATGGCTGTCTCGTTGTTGGCCGTTGAGACAGGTCCGGCGGGCAGATGTCGGTCAGCGGTTGTCGCCCTCGCCGTGGATCAGATTGCGTTCGGCACGCGTGCGGATCTTCTTTATGTTGAGTCGGGCGATGTCGTCCATCGTGTAGCCCATGTCGGCGGCGATGGAAGCGACATACCAGAGCACGTCGCCAAGCTCCTTGGCGATTTCCGCCTTCTGTGTCTCGGAAAATTCACCTCTATGGTCTCTGATCACCTTTTTCACCTTCTCCGCCACCTCACCGGTCTCTCCAGCCAGCCCGATCGTGGGATAGATGATCTTCAGCTCTTGGGGATAGACGGCTGTGCGCCGAGTTTCCCGCTGGTATTCGTTCAGTTCCATGTCAGAAATAGCAGGGGAGTGTGAACAGCTGATAGACCATGGTGCGGGCCATGCGGTCGTGTCCGCGGTCGTTGGGATGAAGCAGGTCGTGCTCGTCTTTCATGTAGATCTGCTGGCTTTTCACCAGCGGGTTGATGCCGGAGAGGGCCGACAGGTCGATGACGGGTACGCCCCATATCTGGCCTGCCTCGATGATGGCCTTGTTGTAAGCGTCGAGATAGAGGCCGATCTTGTTGGTGTAGGTCTCTTCGGGCTGTATGTTGCGCTCGTTGGGGTCGAAGATGGCACGGTGAGGAGTGGTGAAGAGGACGATTTGCTTGGTGGGAAACAAGGTCTTCAGACTGTCGAGCGCGATGTTGATCCGTCCGCAGAAGGTGTTGCGGTCTTTTGACCAATGGCGTTGCATGCGGGGATACAGCTGGTTGGGCAGATTGCTGGCAGCCGCCCTGACGCTCTCGGCAGTCTCCGTGTACCATTGTCCGATGGGCACGCCGTGGTTATAGTCGTTGGTGCCGATGAGGATGGTGATGGCGTCGAAATCATCGCCGTGCTCTGCTTTCAGCTGATTGGCCTGTCTCGGTATGTCAGTCCACTCGCGCCCGCTGACGCCATAGACGTAGGGCGTGATGTTCAGATAGTCCTGCAGGAAGTTCCAGTACTTTTTCTTGGATCCGTTGTTTCGCGGGTCGGTCAGCGAGTCGCCGAAATAGGCCACGCGTGCTCCTGTCCAGGGATGGATCGCCCGCAGGTCTTTCACTTTGTTTCCGATGAATCCAGGGTTCTGTGCATGGCTTCCGATGGTCATGGCCATCAGGACAGCTAAAAATAAAATTCGTTTTTTCATTGCTGTTAATATGGTATAAAAAGATTGGTCTCGCCTTCATTCGATGACGTTCCGGCAGTTTGGCCGACCGTTTGTCGAACGGGACAGATGTGCAGTTTGTTGCTTGCAAAGATACATCTTTTTTCGTTGCCTACTGCATTTTTAGTTGATTTTAGACCTTTGTTCTGAAAAAAATGCGTTACCTTTGTTAGCTGATGACATTATATAACAGTTGATGACTATGATTTGGACTATCATCGTTGGAATCCTCGCCGGATTCATCGCCAGCAAGCTCATGAAGCATGAAGGATCTGGATGTCTGGTCGATTTGTTGCTCGGATTGGTAGGAGGCTGGTTAGGCGGCCACGTTTTGGAGTGGCTGAACATCTCTTGGGGAGGGACCATCGGCGAGATCGGGACGGCTGTTGTCGGTGCCGTGATCTTGCTCTGGCTTTGGTCTCTTGTGAAGAAATAGTCCCCTGAGGCCTTTTGTGTTGCCCGACCTCAATGTTCGGGCTGCTTCTCCATGCGCATGGTTCGGGATCAGCCTGTCATTTTTATAGCTCTTCCTTATGAAGATTTGGTTTGTTCTTTTTTTGTTGCTTCCCTTGTCTGGATGCCTGTATGTAGGTTGGCATGTGTGGAAGATGTTGCCCCTTGCGCCCGCTTTCAAGGCAGCTGTCATCGTTGTGATGACCTTGTGTCTGCTGTGTCTCTTTGCCAATTTCTTGATCGGAGTTGATCGGATGCCGATGCCCGTCGCGACTGTCGTCTATCAGATCGGGACATCTTCACTCATGATCCTTCTCTATTTAGTAATGCTATTTCTCATCCTCGACATTGGTCGGGCAGTCCGGTTGGTGCCGGCGTCCTTCCTGAATGACAGTCTTTGGGGATCGGTGACCGTCGTGGCCGTCATGGTGGCCATATTCACTTATGGTAACGTACATTATTATAATATGGTAAGGCAGCCCGTTCGGCTCAAGACGCAGAAGCCCCTCCACAAGCCGATGACCATCGTCCTGATGAGCGACATGCACTTGGGCTATCATAATCGGAAGGCAGATCTGGCCAAATGGGTTGACATGATCAACGCCGAGCATCCTGATCTGGTCCTCATCGGCGGCGACATCGTCGATGTCAGTGTGCGTCCGCTGCTCAAAGAGAATATGGCTTCGGAATTCCGAAGGATCAAGGCTCCGATCTATGCCTGCTTGGGCAATCACGACTATTACGCGGGTGAGTTGAGTTCAAAGCGCTTCTTTGACGATGCCGGAATTGTCTTGTTGCGCGACAGCAGTGTCACGCTCTTCGACCAGTTGACCGTCATCGGCCGGGACGACCGGACCAATCCCCGTCGCGAATCACTCTCCCGGTTGACCGAGAAAGCTGACATGACCCGCTTTTCGATCCTCCTCGACCATCAGCCTTATCAGCTCGGGCAGGCTCTAAAGGCAGGAATCGACTTCCAGTTTAGTGGACATACCCATTACGGACAAGTTTGGCCGATCAGTTGGATCGAAGATGCAATCTACGAAGATGCCTTCGGCCCCTTGCAGAAAGGACATACATATTATTATGTGAGCAGTGGAATCGGAATCTGGGGAGGGAAGTTTCGGATTGGAACCCGTTCGGAATACGTTGTTCTGACCTTGAC